>JBDTNW010000008.1:0-13666 GCA_039933575.1 Pseudolysinimonas sp.
TCGAGGGGTGGATGCTCGTGCGCCGGCCCGTACGGACATCGCCTGCTCGGCATCGACATCGAGCGATCGCAGGAGTTCGAGCGCGAGATCGCCCGCGGCTGCGAGGGCATCAAGCCCGGCTGGGTGCGGGTGAACTTCAACTACTTCATCAGCGACACCGTGTTCCGTTACATCGTGCAGGCCGTCGAGTTGGTCGCCGAGCATGGCTGGAAACTCGTGCCGCACTACCGCTTCACGCTCGAGTCGGGACTCTGGCATCACGAAGACGGCGCCGTCGAACCGCCGCTGCGGCTGACCGACGTGCACTACGACGCCGACGGGCGGATGACGTACCCGCATCACGAGGATCGCGCGCCCGAAGAGGTGCTCGCGGGCTACCTCGAGGAGGCCGTTGCGTTGTTCGCGTCGCTGCCGGATGCCGAGACGATCCCCCAAGCGACCGACGACATGCTCGGCGAAGACCTCGAGCGGCTGCGCTGGTTCGACCTGCCCGCCGCTTCGCTGCGCTGACCCGACTGAGAGGCCCTTGTGGCACTGTTCGACTTCACCTTGCCCGAGCTCCTGAAATACCGTCCCGAAGTTCGCGAGCCCGCCGACTTCGACGCCTTCTGGCAACGGACGTTGGATGAAGCCCGTGCCGTCGGCGGTGAGGTGCGGGTGGTGCGCGTGGTCTCGCCACTCACCGGGGTAGAGGTGTACGACGTCGAGTTTCCGGGGTTCGCGGGCGACCCCATCCGTGCCTGGTATCTGCTGCCAACCGCATCCGTCGGTCGGCTGCCGACGATTGTGGAGTACAACGGCTACGGCGGCGGGCGCGGGTTGCCGCACGAACGGCTCGCCTGGGCGACGGCCGGCTACGCCTACCTCTTCATGGACACGCGAGGTCAGGGCAGCGGGTGGGGCACGGGCGGCGATACCGCGGATCCGCAGGGCACAGGCCCGTCGGCGCCCGGCTTCACAACCCGCGGGATCGAGTCGCCGGAGAGTTACTACTACCGCCGGGTGTTCACCGATGCCGTGCGGGCGGTCGACGCCGTGCGCGGCTTGGATCGGGTCGACCCCGACCGGATCACGGTGACCGGAATCAGCCAAGGGGGCGGAATAGCGCTCGCCGTGGCAGGACTCGTCGATGGCCTCGTCGCCGCGATGCCTGACGTTCCCTTCCTCTGCCACTTCGAGCGTGCGGTCGGGCTGACGGACGCGGATCCGTATCACGAGATCGTTCGCTACCTCAGCGTGCATCGGGATGCCGTGGATCGCACGTTCGCGACCCTCGCGTATTTCGACGGCGCCAACTTCGCGAAGCGAGCGAATGCCCCGGCGCTGTTCTCAGTCGCGCTTCTTGATGAGATCTGTCCTCCGTCGACCGTGTACGCCGCCATCAACCATTACGCCGGTACCGCAGACGTCGAGGTCTACTCGTTCAACGAGCACGAGGGCGGGCAGGGGCTGCACTGGACTCGCCAGGCAGCCTGGCTTTCGGCTCAGAGTTCCTGACGCCGGAAGATCATCGCGGCCAGCCCGACGAGGGCGAGGGAGGCCAGGAGCGAGATCACAATCGGCCAGGTCAGCCGCTCGCTGACCGTGCCTGACGCGAGGGCGCCTGCCCGTCCCAGCAGCCCGGCCGGCGAGTAGTCGGCGAGCGGTGGCCACAAACCCGCGACTGACAACACCAGGAACGCCCCAAGCCCCGCCCCGGAGGCTCCCGCGGACGATCTGATCAGCACAGAGAACAGTGTCATCAGCGCCAGGTAGACCAGAGCCAGGACAAGCCAGACGGCCGATGCTGACCACAGCGCCGCGCCGGGCGCCTCACTGAAGACGAGCGCCGAGACCCCCCAAGTGATCGAGGTGCCGATGCCCGCGAGCACGGTGAGATACAGCGCGTGAACGGCCGCCTTCACGATCACGAAGGTCGCCCTCGACAGCGGTTTGGTCAGCACCAGGATTGCTGTGCCGCTGCGCCGCTCGGATGAGACCAGGCCTGCGTAGATGATGATGATCGCGAAGATCCCGATTTGCGAGAGGTTCTTGATCCACTGCCCGTAGGAGTCGAAGACTGTCGGTGTCGGCAGCTCGAGCCCCGAGAGTTGGCTTCCGGCGACGGCGGTCAGCAGTTCGGGCGTGTATCTCGCGAGCAGCGGTCCGGTCAGCGCGAACAGCAGCACGATCGCCGGAAGCACGACGATTCGCCAGGTGCGGAAGATCTCGAAGAACTCCTTGCGGGCGAAGACCAGGGCGCCGCTCATGCGTGTGCCTCACCGATGAGATCGAGAAATACTTCTTCGAGTCCGATCTCGCCCGCCTCAAGCCTGATGAGTCCCGCCTTGTGGTCGGCAACCAGGCGCGGGATGTCGTGCTGCGCCGCCTGCACATCGGTCACTGTCGCTTCGATCGTGCCGATGTTCTCCCGGGTCACCGCTCCTGCCCACGGCCGCTTCGCGATGGCGGCCGCGAGAGCGTCCGCGCTAGCGGTGACCTCCATCGAGATCTTGTGGGTTCCGTAGCGCGCCTTGAGCTCGGGGATCGGAGCTTGGGTGAGAACCCGGCCGCGATCGAGCACAGCGACCGTGTCACAGACCCGTTCGACATCGCCCAAGATGTGCGTAGAAAAGAAGATCGTGGTGCGACCGCGCAGCGAGTCGATCATGTCGAGCACGTCTTTGCGCCCGATCGGGTCGAGCGCGCTCGTCGGTTCGTCGAGCAGCAGGAGTTTTGGAGCGTTGATGAGTGCCTGGGCGATGCCGAGGCGTTGCTTCATCCCGCGCGAATATCCGCCGATGCGCGTCGTGACCCCGCCCAGCCCGGCGCTGTCGAGCAGCATCCCGGCCCGCTGCGTGAGCACGCTGCGCTCCACCCCGAAGAGGCCGCCGGCGAATCGCATGAACTCGGGGGCCGTCATCCAGTCGTAGAAGGCCGGAACGTCGGGAAGAAAGCCGAGCTGCGCGCGCACCGCGTTTCCCGCTCCCGCGACATCGTGTCCGAGTACCCGGACGACGCCGCTGGTCGGCCGCGTCAGCCCAGTGATCAGTCGCAGGGCGGTCGTCTTGCCGGCACCGTTGGGTCCGAGAAAGCCGAAGATCGACCCCTCCTCAACAGAGAGGTCGATGGCGTCGAGCGCGCGCTTGCCGTTGTACGTCTTGGTCAGTGCCGAGACTTCGAGGGCAGCCGTCACGGGGCATCCCGATTCTCGGAATCGCCATAGAGCGCGTCAGCGACTGACTTTCGGGCGGCGCTGTCGAGCGGCGCGGCGGGAGCGACCTCGGCCGGAGGTGCTGTGATGCGACCGATCGTGAGGTACAGGATGGCGCCGATCATGTTGATCAGCACGATGATCGCCACCCAGATCCACTTATTGCCGAACGCTACCGCCGTGCGTGGTCGGCGAGCGAGGCTCACCAGAGCCACCACATCGAGCGTGATTTGGCCGGCGGTCAAGAGAGCCAAAATCGCCAACATCCCTGGCGAAAGTGAACTCAGATCTAGGTTCGGATTCACGGTGTGGCCTCCTGCTCGCGACTGGGCTCAATGTAAGCACGGGCGGGTCGGTATCGTTCGAAGATGACCGATTTCTGGGCCGACGCCGATGCTCACCTGCTGCGTTACGGCGCGACGTGGACCCCCGAGATCATCGTGAAGGCGAAGGGCACACTGCTCTACACCGAGAGCGGCCGCGAGTTGCTCGACTTCACGAGCGGCCAGATGAGTTCGATCCTCGGCCACTCGCATCCCGACGTCGTTGCGACAGTTCAACGTCAGGTCGCCGAGCTGGATCACCTGTACAGCGGGATGCTGTCGCACCCGGTCGTCGACCTCGCACGCCGTCTGAGCGAGACGCTGCCGGCATCCCTCTCGAAGGTGCTGCTGCTCACCACGGGAGCCGAGTCGAACGAAGCTGCGATCCGCATGGCCAAGTTGGTGACCGGCAAGCACGAGATCGTCTCGTTCTCGCGCTCCTGGCATGGGATGACGCATGCGGCCGCCGCGGCGACCTACAGCGCCGGGCGCAAAGGCTACGGGCCGGTGTCGCCGGGCAACATCGCGATCCCGCCGCCGTACGCCTACCGGCCGGACTTCGTGAACCCTGACGGCAGCCACGACTGGCGCCGCCAACTCGACTTCTCGTTCGAACTCGTCGACGCGCAATCGGTCGGCAGCCTTGCAGCCTGCATCATCGAGCCGATCCTCAGTTCGGGCGGCATCATCGAACTCCCGCTCGGGTATCTCGCCGCGCTGAAGCAGAAGTGCGAGGAGCGCGGGATGCTGCTGATCCTCGACGAGGCGCAGACGGGGGTGTGCCGAACCGGCGACTTCTACGCGTTCGAGCGCGACGGGGTGGTGCCCGACATCCTGACCCTGTCGAAGACTCTGGGTGCTGGGCTGCCGCTGGCTGCGGTCATCACGAGCGCCGAGATCGAGCAGGAGGCGTACGACCGCGGGTTCCTGTTCTTCACGACCCACGTCTCCGACCCGCTGGTCGCCGCGGTCGGCTTGACGGTTCTGGATGTCATCGAGCGCGACGGGCTACTCGCGCGTGCCGGGGTGCTCGGGAAGCAGCTCGGCGACGGGCTGCGGGGGTTGCAGGGGAAGCACCAGGTCATCGGGGATGTGCGCGGTCGCGGGTTGATGCAGGGGGTCGAACTGGTGCTCGACCGAACGACGAAAGAGCCGGCCGAAGACCTCGGAGTGCTCGTCACCCAAAAGTGCCGCGAGCTCGGACTGCACATGAACGTCGTGCAGCTGAAGGGGATGGGCAGCACCTTCCGAATCGCCCCACCGATCACGAGTACCGACGACGAGATCGCTCAGGGGATCGACATTCTCGATCGAGCGCTGACCGCGGCGGGCTCCTAACGCGTTAGCGTTGCCGGATGCGCACTCTGAGTTACAACCTCGAGAAGCACAAAGCCGCGGGTGAACTGGTCGCGTTGACGGAGCGGTACGACCTCGACGTGTTGTGCCTTCAGGAGTGCCAGACGACCGACCTGCCGGTCGAGCTCGGTCCGTTGCACCTCGCCGACGCGACTCAGCGCAACCGCCTCGGGTTGGCGATCTACCACCGACGCGACCGCTTCGAGTCGCTCGAGACCAAGGCCTATTCGCTCAAACGCGGGTTGCATGATCGCATCGCGGCACCCGCGCACGAGCGTTTGCTCGCCTGCCGACTCCGGGATGTCGTTGAGGGCCGCGATCTGCTGGTCGCGTCGTTCCATGCGTCGCCACTCACCGCATCCAACTCGCTGCGACGCAACCAGATCGCGTCGGCGCACGCGCGGTTGCGCGACTTCGGCCCGGGGTTGCCGGCGCTCATGGTGGGCGACTACAACTACCCGCTCGGCAAGGCGAAACTCGGCGCCCGGATGCTGAAAGGCGGCTACGACCTCACCCTGAGTGACACTCGCACCTACACGCGGTACAAGATCGTGCGGGGTCACTTCGACTTTGCGACCTCTGCCGGGATGACGATCGACGGCATCGAGACTCTCACCCGCGGGGCGTCGGACCACATGCCGATCCTCGTCACGTCGACCTACCGCGAGGCGGAAGCCGCCGCCTGACCTCGGCCTGGCGGCGGCACCACTCGGGTCAGAGCGTTTCAGCCACCCAGTCGGCGATGTAACCGGCGACGTAGGGCAGGTTGTCGATCGAGATGTGCTCGGTGCCGCCTTCGGGTTCGTCGAAGATGCGCAACTCGTGCTTGGGGCTGTTCACAGCCTGCCGCGACGACTCGCGCGCGTAGTCGACCGAGATCTGCCGATCGTTGGCCCCGTGCGTGATCAGGAACGGGACGGTGATCTGGTCGACCACGCCGTTGAGGTTGACGCCCTCGGCGTAGTCGATGAAGGCGTCGACGTCGTCTGCCCCCCACACCCAGAAGACGTGCTCCCAGTAGTGGGGAACCGGGTTCTCGCCCTCGCGGTCGATGCGCTTGCGCTGCACTTCGGCCCAGTTGTGGTTGGCGCCCCAGGCGACGACTGCCTTGATGCGCTTCTCGAAGGCTGCCGCCCGCGGCGCGTAGTAGCCGCCCAACGACCAGCCGACGAGACCGACGCGGTCGGCGTCGACATCCGATCGGGTTTCGAGATAGTCGACACAGGCCGCTGCCCAGACCTCGGTGTCGTATCGCGCGGTGAGGCCGCGCAGCCGGAGAGCCTCACCCGATCCGGGGTTGTCGACCATCAGCGTCGAGATACCGCGCCGAGCGAGCATCTGCGGGAAGCCGGAGTAGTACATCATCTCCTTCGTCGAATCGAGTCCGTTCCACAGGATGACGACCGGAGGCTTGGTTCCCGCGGGCACGTCGGCGGCGTAGAAGTACGCGGGAAGGGATGCGTCGCCGTAGGGAACCTCGACCCGAGTTGACGGGGCGCCGGACAGCTCGACGTGCTTCGCGAGAAGGTCCATCGAGCGCTGGTAGGCCGCGGTCCGGCCCGACCAGGTCGGGGACTGCAGCCGTTCCGCCTGCGAGGTGTAGAGGCTCGCCCGGTAGTACTTGTCGCCCGCACCAATCGTGCGACCGAGGCTGACGTCATCCTGTGCCGACGCGACCAGGCGGTCGATCACGACCTCCCACGCGGCGTACAGCTCGGCCGTGCCGGCATCGTTACCGTTCTTCGACGCCTCGAGTACCGGCTTGCAGGCCCGGTCGACTTCGTCGATGAACCCGCCGTTGTTGAGGGCGGCGACGACCGCCATGCTCCACACGTAGTTGGTGGGGAAGTACATGAACATGGCTGTTCTCCCTATCGTTCCGGGCCTAGCCGAGACCCTGCTTCGAGTAGGGGTTCATGTTGCCGAGCAGCGCCTCGCGGGTGTCGGGGTGGATGCCTTCTTCGGTCGCCGACGGCAGGTCAGCCGGCGGGAACGACTCGGTCATCGACATCGGCATCGAACTGTTGCGGTAGAAGTTGTTCGAACCCTGCGACGGACGCCAGGTGTTCGGCTCCCAGTCGGGCACATAGTTGCGGTAGCCGCCGGTGTTGACCTCGATGCGCAGGGTCGACGGGTCGCGGAAGTAGAGGAAGTTCTGCTCCCCGATTCCGTGGATGCTCGGGCCGTACTCGATGTGGGTGCCGTTCTCCATGAGGATGTCGGCCGCCTGCAGCAGGTCTTCGCGGGTGTCGACCCAGAACGCGTAGTGGTTGACGCGGCCGGGAACCTTCGAGCCGTCGAGCACGATCCCGAGGTCGTGCGACTTCTCGTTCGTGGTGATCACGGTGAAGACGTAGACCGGAGCCTCTTCGAGAATCGTGTGAGCCATGATGCGGAAGCCGAGCACCCGGCTGTACCAGTCGGCCATGCCGCGCACATCGCTCGCGGCGACCGTGACGTGGTCGAGCTGGCGCGGGGCGACAGCGTGCTTGCTGCGACGCTCCGGGCGGTCGGGGTAGATCGAGGCGAGGTCACCCGTGCCCTTGAACTTCTCGACATCCCAGAACAGTTCCATCGTGTGGCCGTAGGGGCCGGTGAAGCGGAAACTCTTGCCGAGGCTGAGGCGGTCGTTCGACCAGGTCACCTCGAGGCCCTCCGCCTCGACGCGCTTCGCGGCTTCATCGAGAGCTTCGGGGCTGGAGGTGCGCCACGCCATCGCGGTCATCGACGGCTGCTCGCCGGGCCCGATGACGAGCGAGTAGTTGTAGTAGTCGCCCCAGCAACGCAAGTAGACCTTGCCGTCTTTGCGCGCGAAGACCCGAAGACCGACCTGCTCTTCGTAGAACTTCACCGACGCCTCGACGTCGGGGGCGGTGACCTCGATGTGCGCGAGGTGCGAGAGAAGCTTGATCATCATCGATCCTTCGATTGGTGGGCGGAAGTCCGCGACCTGACGCTCAACTGTGCGACCCGGCATCGTCATCAGGGAAGGGCGGAATGTCGATGCCGCACATCAGAGCCATTGATAGAGCCGCTCAGGCGCGGTCATCGACGGCATCGATTCCGCACATCACTGAAAGCACCTTCCCCGGTGACGAAGGCAGGTCAGACACTGGGGGCGCATCCCGGCAGCGTGGCCGGATGCCGTCAACCTGATCGAAGGAGATCTGATGACCACCGTTACCCCCACGCGAACGGCCGGTACCGCGCAAGCGCTCCCGCTGCTGTTCGCCAGTTGTCTTTCTGTACTCGGGGCGGTGTTGCTGGCCCCGATCATCCCCCAGCTGTTCGGGGCGTTCCCCGGCGTGCCGCAGGGTCTGGTGCCGCTCATCATTTCGGCTCCCGCACTGATGATTGCGGTGTTTGCGCCCTTCGCCGGACAGATCGCCGACCGAGTGGGCCGCAAGAATCTGCTCATCGGCGCGATGATCGTCTATGCGTTCGTCGGCACGGCGCCCCTCTGGTTGCCCGCCGAGTTCTCGTTCATCCTCGTCAGTCGGCTCCTGGTCGGTGTCTGCGAGGCAGCGATCATGACCTGCTGCACGACCATGATCGGCGACTACTTCGCGGGCGATCGGCGCAACCGCTACTTCGGGTTGCAGTCGGTCTTCACCACCATCTCGGCGACCATCTTCTTGCTCGTCGGTGGGGTGTTGGGTGCCAGCGGATGGCGCACCCCGTTCTTGGTTTACGCACTCAGCCTGATCATCGTCATCCCGATGTTCTTCGTGCTCTGGGAGCCCAAGAAGTCGCCGGAGGCGATGGCTGCGCCCATGGCGGGAGCGAAGTCGCGGATCCCGTGGCGCACTCTCGCGCTGCCGCTTGTCGTCACACTCTTTGGTGGATTCGCGTTCTTCGTCGTCCTCATTGAGCCGCCTCAGGTTTACGCCACCTTGGGTCTCACCGACTCTGCAGCCATCGGACCGATCTCGGCCGTAGCCTCGATCGCGACCGCCATTGTGGCCTTCCAATTCGGACGGCTCGCCCGCCGCGGCGCGAAGGTGCTGTTGCCGATTGCGTTGGCCGCGATGGCTATTGGCTACGTCGTCGTGTGGGTGGCCGCGAATGTGGGAAGCCTGCCCGGCGTGATCGCCGGCGTGCTGATCGCCAGCGCAGGAACCGGTCTTCTGCTCCCGACGCTGGTCGGCTGGTCGGTCGGCAAAATCCAGTTCGCCGAGCGCGGTCGCGCTACCGGCGTCTGGACGTCGGCCTTCTTCCTGGGGCAATTCCTCACCCCGATTCTGATGCTGGTGATTCAGGGCGCCCTGGGCGTTTCGGTCGCGGGTGCCGTCGGGGTCGTGGGGATCGCTTGTGCTGTGGCGGCCATCGCTCTTGCGCTCGCCGTGCGGCCCGGACCGATCGTGGCGACGGCAGAGCCCGCCGCGTCGGTCGCGGCAGTCTGATTGCCGGGACGGCCCGGGCGGGGCTCATGCCTCCGCCCCGGGCCGTCCCGTCCACCCCGACGAAGGAGTGAGAATGACCCCGCTCGACCGCCTCGATCCAGCCGGCGCGATTGCCGCCACCGCGGACCGAGTTCGCAACTGGGGACGCTGGGGCGAGGACGACGTGCTCGGCACCGTCAACTTTCTGGATGACGCCAAGCGCCTCGAGGGCGCGGCCCTGGTCACGCGCGGGGCGGTCTTCTCGCTCTCCCAGTCCTTCGACATGGACGGGCCGCAGCTGGGCTGGCGCCGTCGTACCAACCCGGTGCACACGATGCTCGACACCGGCGTCGACGCCGCGGCAGGCGTTCAAGGCTTTCCGCACGGGATCGGCGGGGCGGACGACGTCATCGCGATGCCGCTGCAGTGCTCGACCCAATGGGACGGCCTGGGTCACATCTTCGACCGCGGGATGGCGTGGAACGGCCGCCCGTGCGGCTCGGTCGTGACCAGCTCGGGTGACCATGTCACCGGGATCGAGCACATGGCGGCGCACCTCGTGGGTCGCGGCGTGCTGCTGGATGTCGGCCGCGCCCTTCGCCCAGGCCGAGGTGCGGATGCCGGCGAACTGGAAGACGGCTACGCGATTACGGTCGAGGACCTTGAAGCCACTATCGCTGCTCAGGGCGACTCGGCCCGCGTCGGGCGGGGCGACATCCTGCTGGTACGCACCGGGCGACTGAGCCGTGCCCGCCGCGAGGGCTGGAACGGTTACGCCGGCGGCCCGGCTGCGGGCTTGAGCTTCACGACCGCCGACTGGCTGCACGACACCGAGATCGCCGCGATCGCGACCGACACCTGGGGCTTCGAGGTGCGGCCGAACGAGTTCGACGACGCCTTCCAGCCGTTGCACCAGATCGTCATCCCGAACATGGGTCTCACGGTGGGCGAGATGTGGGATCTCGATGCGCTCGCCGAGGACTGCGCCGCTGACGGCCGTTGGGACTTCCTGCTGTCCGCTCCTCCACTGGTGATCACTGGCGCGGTCGGGTCCCCGATCAATCCCGTCGCCATCAAGTAGCCCTCGACAACAACCCACCGCGTCAGCCCTTCACCTCGAAGCTAAGAAATGAGAACCCCATGACCGCAGTGCAGCGCGTCGTCGTCGCCGGAGCCGGAATCGCTGGGCTCGCCTCCGCGATCCTGCTCGCCGAAGCCGGCGTCGAGGTTGACGTCATCGAAGTGCGTCCGGATCTCAGTGCGATCGGATCCGGGATCACTCTGCAAGGCAACGCGTTGCGCACTTTCGCTGCCCTCGGAATCTGGGAGCAAGTCAAGGCGAAGGGCTACACCTTCGACATTCTCGGCTTGCGAACTCCGGGCCCCGAGGCGAAGATCATCGCGCAGATCCCGGACGCCAAGACCGGTGGCCCCGACTTTCCCGCGACGGCAGGAATGTACCGCCCCGATCTTGCACAAATCATGGTCGACCGCGCGACCGCGGTGGGTGCACGCATCCACTACGGCGTCTCGGTCAGTGAGCTGGTGCAGGATGACGCCGGCGTCGACCTGACCCTTTCCGACGGCTCGAAGCTGCGGGCCGACCTGGTGATCGGTGCAGACGGGCTCAACTCGGGAATCCGTTCGCTCATCGGTATCGACGTCAAGCCCGAGCCGACGGGGATGGGCATCTGGCGGGCATTCGTGCCGCGGCCCGCCGAGGTCACCCACACCGACCTCTACTACGGCGGCTCGATGTACATCGCCGGCTACTGCCCGACCAGCGAAGACATGATGTACGCCTACCTGGTCGAGGCAAAGCAGGATCGCTCTGCCGTGGAGCCCGCGGAGGCCGTCGAGATCATGCGGCAGGAGTCGCTGGGCTACGGCGGCCCGTGGAACGAGATCCGCGAGAGCCTCGGCACCGATTCACGCATCAACTACACCTGGTTCACCGCACACCTCATCGACGGCCCCTGGAACCGCGGTCGCGTCGTACTGATTGGTGACGCCGCACACAGCTGCCCGCCGACGATCGCGCAGGGCGGGGCGATGGCGGCCGAGGATGGGCTGGTGCTGGCCGAACTGCTGACCACTCGGGATGTCGTCGACGACGACCTGTGGCAGGCGTTCACCGACCGTCGACTGGAGCGAGCGCGCACGATTGTCGAGGCATCGGTGCAGTTGGGGCAGTGGATGCTCGACCACGAGCAGGGCGATGTGCCGGGGATGGTGGCTCGAATCGCTGCACTGACGAGCCAGCCCGCATGAGACTCGCTCGCTGGCTGCAACCCGGCAACCCCGACGTCCACGAAGGTCTCGTTGTCGGCGATCGGGTCGTCGACTTCCCGGTCGGAGTGACGGTGCAGTCTCTGCTCGACATTGGATTGATTGCAGCGCTCGAGACCGGCGCGACTCTTGCGGCGACGGTAACCGGAAGCGAAGTCGCACTCGCCGACGTCACGCTGCTTCCCCCGCTGAAGGCGGCGACCATCCGTGACTTCGTGGCGTTCGAGGAACACGTCGAGGGGATCACCGCCTCAGTCGACGGGGTCAGCGAGGTCGTGCCGGAGTGGTACGAGTTGCCGACGTTCTACTTCACCAACCCCCACTCTGTGATCGCCACCGGGGATGTCGTCATCCCCCCGGCCGCGAGTCAGCGGATGGACTTCGAACTCGAAGTCGCCGCAGTCATCGGCGCGGTGCCGGGACGCGACGGCGCACACCTGGCGCCGGCCGAAGCCGACGCGCACATCTTCGGATACCTGATCATGAACGACTGGTCGGCCCGAGACGTTCAAGCCCGCGAAATGAAGGTGCGGCTCGGCCCGATCAAGGGCAAAGACTTCTCGACCACTCTGGGACCGTGGATTACGACCGCCGACGAGGTGGCCGACCTGGTGGATGCCGACGGCTTTTTGCAACTCGAACTCGAGGCTCTCGTCAACGGAGTGACGATCGGTACCGATCTGCTGGGCAACATGGGTTGGCCGTTCCGCGACCTGGTGGCTTACGCCTCGCGGGACACTCGGGTCGTGCCCGGTGACGTACTCGGCTCGGGCACCTCTGGTCGAGGCTGCCTGGCGGAATTGTGGGGACGCGCGGGAGAACTTGTGCCGCCGCCGCTCGTCACGGCGGATGAGGTCACGTTGCGGGTCGAACGTCTCGGCGAGGTGCGCAACGTGATTGCGCCCTCCCGTGTGACGCCCGAGATTCCCGCTGCCCGACCGCGTTCGCGGGCTCGACGCCGTGAGGATCTGCCGCGCGCCTGAGCCCACGCGCCTGAGCCCGCGCGCCTGAGCCCGCTCGCTAGTCGACGGTGTGAGCCGTCGACGCCACGATCGCGCCGGCTTCCTCGAAGAGCCCGCGCATCCAGGCGTGCTCGGGGTCGCGGTTGTGTACCGGATGCCACCACAGCGCGTTGACCAGAGGAGTCGGCTCGAACGGCATCCGAACGATTCGAACTCCCCCGCCCCGCAACATGATCGGCGCGAGCGTGGCGTGGATGAGGCCGACCCGACGGGTGTGCCTGACGAAATGGGGAAGCGCCAGGAATCCTTCGACGACAACCTCGACGCGCGGCTCAACGCCGAGTTGCTGCATTTGGCGCGCGGCGTAGGTGAATGCGGTACGCGACTGGTACGTCATGACCCAGGGCAGTTCCCCGATCTCGGCCATTGTCAGGATGTCGCCGACCGGGTTGTCGTCGGCGACCACCGCGAGCCACTCTTCGTGCCAGAGGTCGGTGTAGGGCAGGTCGGACAAGTAGCCGTGCGGGATGATCAGAGCATCGACGGATCGAAGCCGGTTCGACGCCTCTTCAACGATCGACGCGTTGTGGGTCATGAATCGGAATCGCACGTTGGGCGCGCGCTCGGTGGCGAGCCGGGCGACGACAGTGCCGATCGTGACGAACGCGTAGTCGGATCCGTAGATCGAGAACTCGCGGCTGGATTCGGTCGGGGCCCAGGCCGCTTGGCTCTCAAAAACCCGCCGCGCGGCTTCGAGCGCATTGGTGGTGTGCTCGGTGAGGCGGATCGCGAACGGAGTTAGCTCGTAGGCGTTGCCACGTCGCGCCAAGATTTGGTCGCCGAAATGAGTGCGCAGTCGGGCGAGCGAAGCGCTCAGAGCCGGCTGGCTGAGGTGCAGACGTTCGGCTGCCCGCGTGACGCTCTGTTCGGTGAGAAGGGCGTCGAGTGAGACCAGAAGGTTGAGATCGAGTCGCGACAGCTGCGCGTGATCGGTCATGCCGCCATCCCTTCACTGGGTCGAATCGTTCGGCAATTGTATCGTCCGAGTCGATACTGGTGGCGGCTCGCATCATGCGCCTGGATGCGGCAGAACGGGGAGCGCCCTCCCCACGGGTAGCGTGAGGCACGTGGCGACTCGCATCTACGTGGCATCCGCCGAGG
>JBDTNW010000009.1:0-13659 GCA_039933575.1 Pseudolysinimonas sp.
GCCAGCCGGTGCGAGCCGTGCTTCTCGCCGTGGATGGTGACGATCACCTCGTCGTCGCGCCACTTCTCGAGGTCGTAGGTGCCGCGGTCCCAGATCTCGACCGAGCCGGCGCCGTACTCGCCCTTCGGAATCGAGCCTTCGAACTGGCCGTACTCCAGCGGATGGTCTTCGGTGTGCACCGCGAGGTGGTTCTTGCCGGGTTCGGTCGGTACCCCTTTCGGCACCGCCCACGAGACGAGCACCCCGTCGCGCTCGAGCCGGAAGTCGTAGTGCAGCGCCGTCGCGTGGTGCTCCTGGATGACGAATGAGTTGCCAAGCGCCCGCACTCCGCCGCCACCCATCGGCTCGGGAGTCTTCGCGCCATCCCGCATCGACCGGTAGGCGGAGAGCTTCTCGTCGGCTTCCCGCGAGTGCCAGATTTCCCGCTCCAACTCGGCAGCAGGGTCACCGTTCTTCGCCACCCGGGCGAGTACCTCGTGCATCTCGAGCTGGCGCAGCCCGGGCGCGAGGAGTTCTTTCCAGGTGCGGGGTGCGGCGACCGTCGGCCGCATTCGCCCGCGCAGCGAGTAGGGCACGATCGTCGTCTTGTTGCCGTTGTTCTGGCTCCAGTCGAGCAGCACCTTGCCGTGGCGCAGCACCTTTTTCATGTCAGCGACGACGAGATCGGGATGATCCGCCTCGAGCGCCCGGGCAAGTTCGTGCGCGACGGCCGAGGCGTCGTCGGAGGTCTGTTCCCCGTCGAGCGGCGCATACAGATGGATACCCTTCGACCCGCTGGTCACCGGGAATACCTCGAGCCCCATTCCTTCGAGGATCGCGCGCACCAGCTTCGCGACCTCGACACATTCGGGCAGGCCTGCACCCTCGCCGGGGTCGAGGTCGAGCACCAGGCGGTCGGGATTCTGCCGCGCCCCAGACTTGCCAAACCGCCACTGCGGAACGTGAAGTTCCAGCGACGCCTGCTGCGCCATCCAAACCAGAGTCGCGAGATCGTTGACCAGCGGGTAGCTGTTGACGTGATCGGAGTGCTGGATGTCGCGGCTCGGAATCCAGGACGGCGCGGAGGTCGGCAGGTTCTTCTCGAAGAACACGCTGCCGGGCTTCGCGTCGGTGCCGACCCCTTCGACCCAACGCTTGCGGGTGACCGGCCGGTTGCGGGCGTGCGGGATGAGAACATCCGCGATGCGCGAGTAGTAGTTGATGACCTCGGCTTTGGTGGTGCCGCTCTCGGGGTAGAGAACTTTGTCGAGGTTCGTGAGTTTGAGGCGGTGGCCTCCCACGCTCACGAGTGTCTCTGACTTGACTGCCACCTTCCCCAAGCTACTGATCGCACGGGAGAATGGGCAGATGCGCTCCATCTGGAAAGGCTCGCTCAGTTTCGGGCTGGTCAACGTGCCCGTGAAGTTGTACTCGGCGACCGAAGACCATGACGTCTCGCTGCACCAGGTGCACGACAAAGACGGTGGGCGCATCCGCTACAAGCGGGTGTGCGAGATCGACGGCGAGACGGTCGAGTACGAGCACATCGCGAAGGCTTACGTCGATGGGGACCAGACCGTCATCCTGACCGACCAGGACATTGCGTCGCTGCCGCTCGAGCGCAGCAAAGACATCGACGTCGTCGAATTCGTGCCGAGCGACCAGATCGACCCGATCATGCTCGAGAAGACCTATTACCTCGCGCCCGACTCCAAGTCGAACAAGGCGTACGTGCTGCTGCGGCGCACCCTCGAAGACACCGACCGCACCGCGATCGTGCAGTTCGCCCTGCGCCAGCGCACCCGGCTCGCCGCACTCCGAGTGCGCGACGGCATCTTGGTACTGCAGACGCTGCTCTGGGAAGACGAAGTGCGCGAAGCGCGGTTCCCCGAACTCGACGAGATTCCGCGCATCACCCCCGCCGAACTCGAAATGTCGCGGCAACTGGTCGACTCGTTCGCGAGCGACTTCACTCCCGAGAAGTTCACCGATGAGTATCAGGAACAGTTGAAGACCCTCATCGAGGCGAAACTCGAGCAGGGCGACTCGCTCGACACCGAGGCGACCTTCAGCCGCGAGACCGAGGGGGGCGGCGAGGTGCTCGACTTGATGGAGGCGCTGCGCCGGTCGGTCGAATCCAAGCGCGGGGGAGCGGATGCTGCGAAGGCTCCCGCTCAGAAGGCCTCGGGTGCGAAGACGCCGGCCGCGAAAGAGCGCGCAGCCAAGCCCGCGACTAAGAAGAAGGCCAGTTGAGCGCCGGGGAGGATTTTGACGCTTTCGACTCCGGGTCAGGTCGTCGTCACCGTCGCATTCTGATCGCACTTGTCCTCGCTCTCGTGATCGCCGTCGTCGCGTTTGTCGTCGCGCCGCATCGCCCGCCGCAGTGGGAGCTCGCGGGCTCGTTCTGTCAGGAGCAGCTCGCAGCGACTTTTGATGAACCTGGAGAGGTCGAGTTCGTCGAGTGGCATGACGGCAACTACCGGCCGGATCGGCACTACACCTTCAGCGGTGTCGCCAGCAGCTCGGGCGGGAGCTTCGACGTCAGCTGCGACGTGCGCGGCGACCCCGGGGATTTCCGGCTGGATCAGTACGACATCCAGCCGCGCAACTAGGCGCCGCCGAAACGCTCCGTGCGGATCGTGCCGGGCGCGTGTCCGAGTTCGATGAGCCATGCCGTGACGGCTTCGACGAACGGCGTCGGGCCGCAGACGTAGCTGCGCTCGATCTCTGCCGGATTCGTGATCGCCGCCGAGAGGGTCTCGCGGGTCAGGCGCGCCGGGGCGATCGGCCAGCCATCCGGAGCCTGCCGCGTGTAGACCCGATCGATTCGCAACCCGGCCGCGGCGAGGGCAGCCAGTTCGGCGTCGAAGAACTGGTCGCTCGGGGTGCGCACGCTGCTCAGCAGACGGAAGTCGGCCATCCGGCCCGCGTCTGCTGCGGCCTGTGCGATCGCGACCAGGGGAACGATGCCCGACCCGCCGCCGATCAGTTGGACCGGTCCCGTGGTCGAGCCGAAACCCTGCGGCTTCCAGACGAAGTAGGCACCGAGCGGACCGTGCACTTCGACCTGGTCGCCCACCCGAAGTTCTTCGACGAGGTAGGGCGACACCTCGCCGTTGGGTACCTCATCGACCGCGAGCACCACCCGCGACGACGGACCGTAGGACGCCATCGAAAACGACCGAGTCGCCTGATAACCGTCGGGCGCGGTGAGGCGCACGTCGAGGTGGGAACCCGCGTCGTTGCCTGGCCAGCCGGCCACGTCGAGCACGATTCGGCGTGCGGTCTCGGTCTCGACGGTGACTTCGGCGACCGTGCCGATCAGCCACGCCGGCCTGATCCTGGTGACCACAGCCGCTCTACCAGTACCGCTCTTCGGTCCACGGATCGCCGTGCATGTGGTAACCGTTCTGCTCCCAGAAGCCGGGGGAGTCGTCACCCATCATCACGAGCCCGCGAAGCCATTTGGCGCTCTTCCAGAAGTACAGGGCAGGAACCAGCAGCCGCGCCGGCCCGCCGTGCTCGGGTTCGAGCGGCTCGCCGTCGGCTTCGGTCGCAATCCAGGACTGCCCGTCGAGAAGTTCATCGAGGGCGAGGTTGGTCGTGTAGCCGCCGTAGCTATGCGCCATCACGAAGTCGCCGCTGGTCTCGATGTTTTCGAAGATCTTGTCGAGCGATACCCCGCGCCAGGGCATGTCGAGTTTGGTCCAGTGGGTGACGCAGTGGATGTCGACGGTGACATCTTCGACGCCGAGCGCGAGGAGCTCGTTCCAGCTCCATTTGTGCACCTGACCGGTCTCGGTGCGCACCGTGAACGACCAGTCGGCGGTCTCGATGTCAGGCGTCGGACCGGCCGAGAGCACCGGCCAGTCGTCGACCAGGGACTGCCCGGGAGGCAGCCGCGGGTCGCGGTCGCGACCCTTGCCGGTGAAGCCGCGAGTGATGAACGACATGTCCACACGCTAGTGCGCGCAGCGGCGTTCAGGCAGGTGGCGAGCGACGGATGAGCAGGGGCAGCAGCACCCAACCCAGAGCCATGAGCACGACCGTGATCGATCCCGCGATGATTGCGGCCGTTGCGTCGAGCACGAGGTCGAAAGTCAGCAGCACCGCGCCGCTCAGGGTCAGGCCCACTGCGGCAAGAGCCAGTCGAAGCAACACGTTGGCGAGCGGGACGAGTCGCGGTTTTGCCGCACGTCGAAACAGTGCCCGATGCAGCGCGACCGGGGTGAGAGCGAGAATCGTCGCAACAGCGGCCACCCCAACGAGCACGAGGTAGAGCACGATCTGCTCGGCATTCAACGAGGGGAAGCGCTGCTGAAACGGGATGGTCAGCAAGAACCCGAGCAAGATCTGCGTGCCGGTCTGAGTTACCCGCAGTTCCTGAAGAATGTCGCTCCAGTTGCGGTCGAGTCGTTCGACCTCGGTCTCGCCCGCATGATCCATGCCCCGATGTTACGGACCGTTGGCGCCGGTCAGTATTCTGGCCGGGTGTTCGACCACTACCAAGAGGTTTCGGGCGAGCCGGTCGACGAGGCCGAACGGTTCGATCGAGCCCTCGAAGACCGCGACTGGACCGTTCCTGCGCCCGGCTCCGTCGCCTCCACGTTCGCAGCTCCGAGCGGCGAGCTCGCGGTGGTGTCGCTCGGTAACCCACGGCATCCCCGGGTCGTTTTGATGCCCGGGGTTTCGGGGTCGAAAGAAGACTTCGTGCTGATGCTGCCGGTGCTCGCGGCGGCCGGGTTCTACATTCAATCCTTCGACATCGCCGGGCAGTACCAGTCGGGGAAAGCTGGCCCGCCTCGCGGCGCGCACTACGACTACGACCTCTTCGCGAACGACCTGATCGCCTTCCTGGAGGACGGGTCGCCCGCCCATCTGCTCGGCTATTCGTTCGCCGGCACCATCGCGCAACTGGTGCTGGTTCGTCGCCCCGACCTCGTGCGCAGCTTGACGCTGCTGGCGACTCCGCCCGAACCGGGCAACGGCTTTCGTCGGGTGCGGGGGCTCGGGCCGTACACGTTCCTGGTCGGCGGTCGGGTGGGCGCCGCCCTGATGACCTGGGGTATCACGAGCAACAAGAATCACGTGTCACCCCTGCGGCTCGATTTTGTGCGGATGCGGTTCGACTTCACCTCGCGGCGGAGTATGGAAGACATCATCCGGATGATGAAGCATGCCCCCGATCTGCGCGCGCAGGTTGCTGCGTCGCGGGTTCCCAAACTGGTCGCCGTCGGGTCACACGACCTGTGGCCGACCGAGTTGCATGCCGCTTTTGCCGAACAGATCGGCGCACAACTCGTCGTCTATCCGACCGGGCATAGTCCGTGTGAAACCGCGCCGAACCAACTCTCGCGCGACATGATCGCGTTGTTCGGCGATTCTGCGGAAGGCGACGCGAACTAGGCCCGAGCTTTGCGGACTAGGCCTGAGCCTCGCGCTCGCTATCGCGCTCGCGTTCCCAGCGACGACGCGCGGTCCGACGTGCCCACGGTGACTCGTCGGGCCAGTGGTTGCGCAAGGTGGGCACGATCCACGACAGGCGCCGGGTGAAGCCCGACCACGACGAGAACGGACGTGCCGAGATTCCGACCGTGAAGTCCGGGTCGTACCGCACGGTCATCCAGGGTTTGATGTGCAGGCTCAGGTCGAGATCGTCGTGGATGTCGGTCGCCTCACGATGCACCTCGGGCCCGATCTCTTCCCAGACCGAACGGCGCATCACGAAGTTAGACCCGAAGATCGGCGGATGCCCGAGGTAGATGGTCATCGACCAGTACAGGCCACCAACCCACATCGATTTGGCGAGGCGCCGACCGATCGGACCCGCGTCGTAAAAGTCGCCGGATCCCGACAGCACCGACAAATCCGGGTCGTGGTCGAAAGCACGCTCCGCATCGTCGAGCCAGCCGGGTGGGCACACGCTGTCGGCGTCGATCCGGGCGATCAGGTCGCCACGTGCCGCGTCGAACCCGGCCGACGACGCCCGCGGGATGCCGGCAATCGGCTCCCCGATGACGCGCGCTCCGCTGGCCTCGGCGACCGCGTGGGTCTGGTCGGTCGAGCCGTTATCGACAACCACAATCTCGTCGGCGCGCCGTCGCTGCTGAGCGAGGGAGGCGAGGCACCGGGCGAGCATTTCTGCATCATTCCGCGCGGGGATCACGACCGAGACGAACATGTCGGCGACACTCTACGCTGTGGTTTCGCCCTCCGCGGATCGCCCTCCGCGGATCGCGAGCGGTCGAGCACGCCAGAGGTGGAGAGCGGCGTAGGACCGCCAAGGTGCCCACACGACACGGGGCGAGTCGAGGATGCCGAGCGCGGCTGCCGACTGCTTCAGCACGAGGTCGGTGGCGGGGAAAGCATCCGGATGCCCTAAGGCGCGCATCGCGAGATACTCGGCTGTCCATGGCCCGACTCCGGGGAGCGCGAGCAAGCGGTGTCGCAGTTCTGCGACGGGTGTGGCCGGGTCGAGGGGAATGTCTCCCGCCGCGACCCGCTCGGCGACCTGACGGATCGCCCGCACCCGCGCCGCCGGGCCGCGCAGCACCTCGTCGCCGCGCTCGGCGAGTTGGACCGCCGTCGGGAACCCGCCGAAGTGTTCGACGATCCGGCCCAGCACAGTGCGTGCGGCGGCTACCGAGATCTGCTGGCCAACGAGCGTGCGGAACAGCGCCTCTTCGGGATCGGCAGTGCCAGGAATTCGGATGCCGGGAACGGCCGCGACGAGCGGGGCCAGATCGGGGTCTCGGGCAAGCCACGCGTCGATCGCCACCGAGTCGGCGTCAAGGTCGAACATTCGCCGTACCCGGGCTGTCAGCGCTGGTACGTCGGCGAGCGCCGCGAGCTGCGCAGTCAGTACGACGCCCGGCCGCTGGGGATCGAGCCGCACCTCCACCCGGGCGAGACCGCTCGGCAGCCGCATGGGCCGCGCGAAGCGCGTGTCGTCGCCCTCCTCAAACCCGGGGATGCCGTGGTCGGCAAAAAAGCCGAACAATCCCGCGCCGTCGAACGGCTCGCGAGCCGGCAGCCGCAGGGTCACCGCCCCACCGTCCGAAACCCCACCGTCGGCAACCTTCCCCGGGGCTGCCGCACCGCGTCGTGCGAGCGCCCGCAGCTCGCTCGGAGTCGCCCGATAGACCGCGCCGATCGTGTCGTTGAACTGGCGCAGCGAACCGAAGCCTGCCGCGAACGCGATGTCAGACACGGGGAGATCGGTCGCCGCGAGCAAAGACCGTGCGGTCTGCGCGCGGTGCGCGCGGGCGAGGGCGAGCGGGCCGGCCCCGAGTTCGGCGTGCAGCACGCGTGACACGTGCCGCGGGGTGTAGCCGAGGCGAGCCGCGAGTCCGGTGACGCCTTCACGCTCGACGACGCCGTCGTGCACCAAACGCATCGCCCGCGAGGCGAGGTCGTCGTGCAGATTCCAGTCGGGGGAGCCGGGCACGGCATCCGGTTGGCAGCGTTTGCAGGCTCGCAGGCCTGCCTCGTGAGCGGCCGCTGCGGTGCGATAGAACGAGACGTTTCCCGGCTTCGGGGTGACCGCTGGGCACGATGGCCGGCAATAGATGCCGGTGGTGTGGACCCCCGCGATGAACTGCCCGTCGAAGCGGGCGTCGCGCGACGACAGGGCGGCGTAGCGCCGGGCGAACTGAGCCTCGGCGAATCCGTCCATGGAGCCAAGCGTCGCACGCACCGACGTCTCCGAGTAGCGGAAATCGGACACCACCCCGGCTCAAGGCCTCAGCGCGCAGATACAGTCGGAGCATGACGTCGAAGCAGACGACCCCCGCGACATCCCTCGATGAACTCCGGTCGTTGGTCGGGGAAGCGCTGCGAACCGATACTGAAGCGCTTGAAGCCGCTCGGGCCGACAAGTCGGGCCACGTCGCACACGGCTACCCGCTCGGGGTCGTCGAAGCGCGCACGATTGCCGACGTGCAGTCGACGCTTCGCTGGGCGACCGAGCACCGCATCCCGATCGTGCCGCGCGGGGCAGGCACCGGTCTGGCCGGTGGTGCGATCGGTAGCGACGGCGAGCTGGTGCTGAGCACCCGGCTGATGAATCGCATCCTCGAGGTGTCGGTCGACGACGAACTCGCGGTCGTCGAACCCGGCGTGCTGAACGCCGACTTGAACGACCAGTTGAGCAGTCGCGGCCTCTGGTGGGCGCCCGACCCGGCCAGCCGCAAGATCGCGACCGTCGGCGGCAATATCGCCACCAACGCGGGTGGCCTGTTGTGCGTGAAGTACGGGGTAACGCGTGAGGCGGTGCTCGGTCTCAAAGTTGTGCTCGCCGACGGACGGCTGCTCGAACTCGGTCATCGCACCGTCAAGGGTGTGACGGGCTACGACCTCACGGCGCTGATGATCGGCTCAGAAGGCACGCTCGGCGTGATCGTCGAGGCGACGCTCAAACTGCTGCAGCTTCCGCGTGGCGGAGTCGTCACGGTCAAGGGTGTCTTCGGCACGACTGAGCAGGCGGCTCGGGCATCCAGCGTCGTCAGTGCGACCGGGCTGAAACCGTCGATGATGGAGTTGCTCGACCCTCACGCAGTGGCGAGCATCGGTGCCTACCTCGGGCTCGAACTCGGCGAGGGTGCAATTCTTCTGGTTCAGACCGACGGCATGGGAGCCGCCGAAGAGGCCGACGCGATCGCCGCCGTGATGCGATCCCTGGGCGCGCAGGTCGAGGCGACAACGGATGCCGAGGAGGGCGTGCGACTGTTCAACATCCGGCGGTCCTTCCACCCGTCGCTCGAAGCGCGCGGGACCGTCCTCATCGAAGACGTTGCCGTGCCGCGCAGCGCCCTGCCCGCGATGTTCGCCTCGATCGAGCGCATCGCGGCGAAGTACAACCTCGAAATCCCGACCGTCGCGCACGCCGGTGACGGCAACCTGCATCCCAACTTCGTCTTCCACGCCGAGAAGGTCAACGGTCACGTCGAGGTGCCCGATCACGTCTGGGCGGCCGCCGACGAGATGTTCCTCGACTGCCTTCGGCTGGGCGGCACCCTCACCGGTGAGCATGGCGTCGGCATCCTCAAGAAGCGTTGGCTGCGTGATGAGCTGGGCGACGACTCGTTCGATCTTCAGCGCCAGATCAAGCAGGTGTTCGACCCTCTCGGCATCCTGAATCCGGGCAAGATTTTCTAACCCGAAGTACGCGGAATGGTGGGAATAGCGTTCCCCGAGCCTGTGTTGTCCCCTGTGTATGTCTATGAACTCGAGTGACACGCGCATCCGCCCGAATCTCGTGCCCCGACCCACAACCGGGCGCCTTCGACTGCGTCCGACGCGGCACGGTCGCGGCTTCATCGTCGGAATCGTGGATGCGGTCGGCCCCGACACCAACGGGTTCGCCCCTCGTGACCGGGTCGCCTGGCGCGACGCCGGGCAGCACCTCTCCGAGCTCATCCTGATCGATCAAGATGACGTGCTGGGAGTGCCGAGCTGGGTCTCCGACGACCAAGTCGTCTCGTACCTCGGCGCCGGCCTGATCGCACGCGCGCTGGTTCGCACCCGTCCATTCAGTCGAGGCGAGCAGGTACGCATCGAGTCGCACGACCCGCTGGTCGCGGAACTGACGGCCGCCTGGGTGCGGTCGCTCGGAGCCCGCGTTGTCAACAGCACGGCGGCCGTTGCGATCTACGACGACAGGATGACCCGCCGCCGCGAACTCGGCAGCCACGGCCGTCTGGCTCAAGCCGCGGTCGAGGTGTTCCAAGCGATCCGCGCCGGCGTCTTCGACGACATCGCCCTGATGCCGGTCGCCGAGAGTCAGCTCGCGGCGTAACGCGCCAAGGTTGGGCTGCCCCGTTCTGGGCGTGCCCTCTAGGCTGACGGCATGGGTTTTCTCCCCGTCCCAGCCGACGACGAGCTTTCGTCGGATGCGATTGCGGCCGCCAACCGGTTCCAGGATTCGCATCCCGGCCAGTTGACCGACCTCGATCGCGCGCTGCTGAACAACCCGACCGTCTTCGCGGCGTACACGCCCTGGTTTGACGTGAAGGAGGAACTCGAAGAGCTGGTCGGCGAACGGGCAGTCACCTTGTTCTCGCTTGCCCTGGCCCGTGCGGTGCCCGCGCCGTACCCGACCGCGTTCTTCGAGGGCGTGCTGCGCGCCGGGGGTGACGACCCCGTCAATCCCCAGGTCACCGAGGCTGAGTCGCTGCTTCTGGAGTGGGGCCGGGCTGTCGGCGCAGACCCGAGCCGGGTGCCGGCCGAACTGATCACCCGGGTCGAGGGGACCTTCTCCCAAGCCAGCCGGGCCGTCTTGGCCGGTTATGCCGGGCTGATGTTCGGCGTGTGCATCTTCTCGCTCGTCGCCCAACTCGAACCTCCGGCGACGACCGCGTCATGACGTGAATATGGTCGGCGTTGGGCTCGTGATTGCGGCCCTGTTCGCCCTTAGCCTCCAACTCATGGATGCTGTGCTCGGCGTCATCGACGCCGTGACGATCCGCGACAGCGACGAACCCGACGTACTCACCCGGCGCCGCTTCCGCGAACTGTTCTGGACGCTGGCGGTGACCGCAACTCTCGCCGTTCTGATCGCATTCGGGGTGGATGCCGCGGCGCGACTGATCTGGGATAGCCACCAGCCTGTGACCGGCGCCTGGGTGCTCGCCGGGTCGGCCGTCGGGGCTTTCGCTGCAGGCTTGATTGCGGTGCGCGCCGTGCTCGGCCGGGAACGTCCTACCTACGCCCGTATTCGACGTGACCTGCGCGACCGTTCGACCTTTTCGGTCGACGCGGAAGAACTCGCCGACTTCGACGACCGCCTCGACCGTGCAGATCGCATCCGCCGCAGTCGCCCGATGGCGGCAGTGGCGGTTCGGCTGATCGGGCTAGTCCTGGTACTCGGGGTCGCGTCGATCGGTGCGTTCACGTTGCTTGTCGACGACCGCGTCGAAGGGTGGCTCTATCTGGCGGCAGCCTCGCTCGAGATCGTGGCATTCGTTGTCGCCCTCAGGGCAGCGTCGGTGCGTCACCGGCGGCTCGACGTGGTGCTCGGGGCTCAGCGGGCCGAAGTGGTCGCGATGCTTGAGCGGGCGCGCATCCCGCAACGAGGGCGAGTTCCCAGCCTGCGCGATCGGGTCAGCCGGGCACTCGCGATTCTGCGCGAGAAGCAACGTTGACCCGCGACGGCCCGATAGATTGGCTGCCATGACGCAGCCTCCCGCCCCCCTGACGGCTCACGCGGCATCGGGTACGAGCGCCCACCCACCGATGGAGGCGCCCCCGGAGGTCAAGGCCGCAACGACGTCGACGCCGCACGTGATCTTCGACACCGACCCGCGCAAGCGCCACGGCTTGCGGGTTGCGGTCATCGTTTCGGGAGTCATTCTCGGGATCGCGCTGCTGTTAGTCCTCGGGTACTTTTTGGCCTTCATCGGTCCCCAGCTCACCTTCTTCGGTGCATTGCTCGCGCTCATCCCGCTCACGATCGTTTTGCTCGGGGTGCGCTGGATCGACCGTTGGGAGCCCGAGCCGCGACTGCTGGTGCTGATCGCCTTCCTGTGGGGGGCTACGGCGGCGATCGTCATTGCGCTCACCGTCGACCTCGGCGCTTCGCTCTTGATTGCCGCAGGCGGCGGCGAAACGAATTGGACGACCTTCATCCAGACCGTTATTCAGGCGCCCATCGTTGAAGAGTCGGCCAAGGGCTTTGGCGTGCTGCTCATCTACCTGATCGCGCGCCGCTACTTTGACGGTCCGGTCGACGGCATCGTCTACGCGGCGCTCGTTGCCGGGGGCTTCGCCTTCGCCGAAAACATCCAATACTTCGCGCTGCAGATCGCCGATTCGGGGAGCCTCGACCTCCAGGTCGGGCAGATCTTCTTCATCCGGGGAATCTTGTCGCCGTTCGCCCACGTCATGTTCACCGGCTTTACCGGGTTCTTCATCGGGCTTGCCGCCCGCAAGGGGACCACTGCTGCGGGCATCGGATTCTTCTTCCTCGGGCTGATTCCCGCGATCCTGCTTCACGCGTTTTGGAACGGCATTCTGTTCTTCGTCTATGACGCCTTCCAGTTCTACCTGTACTACCTCGTCGTGCAGATGCCCCTGTTCGCGCTGGCGATCGTGGCCGTGACGATGCTCCGGCGACGTGAGGCAAAGATGACCCAACTGCGACTTGGCGAATACGCGAGCGCGGGGTGGATTCATCCCTCCGAGGTCAACACCCTCGGCACCGGCGCGGGACGACGCCAGGCGATGTCGTGGGCCCGCCAGCGCGGTATGCGACCTGTGATGAAGGAGTACATCAAAGACGCGACCCATCTCGCGTTCACCCGCAACCGGATCGTCACAGGCCGCGATCGCCTCGCATCGCAGTCCGACGAAACACTCCTGCTCACCCAGGTGAGCGAGTCGCGGGCCCGTCTGGCGGCAACGGTTCCGACGATAGCGGCGGCAGCTCCGACGACCTGAATCGGGCGCACTGCCGATTCGGACTACCCGCCGATTCGGGCTAGCGAGTGAACGACGAAATGATGTCGGCGACGAATCCCCACCCCCAGAACACGATGATCGCAATGCCGATGATCACCGCGACGACGCTCACGCGTTGCTTGAGTCGGATGCCCTGAGGGGCAACCACGTTCGCGGTGAACGGCAGCGCGGTGCGATCGTCCTGGTAGCGGTCGGTCTGCCGAAGGGTCTTCGCGCCCACTGTTTCGACAATTCGAAACAGGCGCTGGTAGACCGCCGGAACCGCCGGCGGAAACGGTAATGCGGAGTACACGAACATCCAGTCATCCACGATCTCGACGTCGAACGGTGACGCTTCGTCGATCAGCAAGGCCATCAGGTCGGGCGTGAACACGTAGAGAGCGTCCGGCTCGTATTCCTTCGGGCAGTACAGCGTGAAGTACGAGTTGAAGTTGCCCTCAAGTGAGAGGATCTGGGTCTTGTCGAAACTGGCCGGGAGGTTGCTCATACCGAACAGCCGATTGTTCGCGAGAGAGTCGAGCACCATGTTCGGCAACTTGCGATCCAGTTGGATCGCCAGAAAACCCCAGTTGTGCACGGACCGGCTTTTGCCGGACCCGGTCATGTACTGATAGTTGCCGAAGTCGAGAAACCGCCCAGCGACGGTGCGAAAGTGCTCGATCGCGTTGCGACTGTCGCCCTGTTGGAAGATCACCCCTGGATAGCTCGGAGAGGAATCGGACGGGCTGAAGGTGAAGCCGTTGGCCTGCGCGAAGCGGTCCATGCGGAACCACCGTTCCCAGCGGCGGTTGAGCGCCGCCAATCCGCGGTTGATCGCGAGGGCGGCTCCAGCAACCACGATCAGGGCGACTACAAGGTTGACGACGCCAGCCGAGCGACCGGAGTCAACGCTCGCGGCGATCGAAAACGCGGTGCCGCCCACCACCATGCCGACGGCCAGCGCACCGATGCCGACCACGGCGACGACGCCGCCAACAGTGCTCATCGAGGTGCCGGTCCACGGTGCGCCCGACGCCTTCGCCGCCGCACGATACGCGGCGACGTCGGCGGGTGAGGCGGGAGTCAGGAGCGCGGAGTAGTCGACGACGCGAGCGACGGTAGCCATGGCTCCATTGTGGAGGATTCGACCCCCACACACAGACTCATCGCCCAGTGGCGGGTCAAAGACTCCGGCTCTTCTGGGCGATGAGTTGTCGTGCCCCCAGGGTGCACCCGTCGCATCCC
>JBDTNW010000010.1:0-13531 GCA_039933575.1 Pseudolysinimonas sp.
CGTCGCCGAGGGGGCTGTCCTCCATCGCTCCATCATGTCAGCCGCGCGTGAATGGTGGATCAACGAGCGCTACCCTCAGGGACAGCCAGAGGAGAATCCGTGAACCGCATTTTGAGATTCGCCAGCGCCACGATGCTGGGAATCGTGGTGGGGGGCGCCGCGTGCGCACCCGCCGCCTTCGGGGCACCGACTCCAGCTCCGGGTACCGTGCTCGCCACAATTCCGATCGGGTCCAAGCCTCAGGACGCCGTCGTGTCGCCCGACAACCGGTTCGCATTTGTGACCACGCTCGACGACGGGATGCTGACCAAGATCGACCTCGATGACTTCACGGTCGTGGCGTCGGTGCATGTTGGCCAAACCGCGGGGGCTGTGGTTTGGCGGTCGAAGAGCCTGGTCGTCGCCGATGCTGCCGGAGGTGTGCTCGCCACCGTCGATCCCGACACGATGTCGATCCTCGATACGTTCGACACGGGCGGCTCCGACCCGATCGCCTTGACGGTGTCGGCCGACGGCGAGAAGACGGTCTTCGCGGCTTCCGCCGGGCATGCGATCGGGATCATCGACGACGCCGAACAGTCCTTCTCCTTTGTGGATGTCGATGGCGCGCCCTGGGGTGTCGATCTCTTCGCTGACGACACCATGGCCATCGTCGCCGACCAGACCAACGCCCGGGTCGTGATCACAACCCTGGGTACCGGCGCTGAGGCTCCCGCTGTCGTGTCAGACGTCGCCGTGGGGGGACGGCCGTCGTACATCGCGGTGTCGCCGGACCAGAGTGTCGCCTATGTTGCAAATGCGGATCGCGGTTCTGTCGACGTTGTCGACCTTCAGCGTTTCGACGTCATGGCGAGCTATTCCGTCGGGGGCAAGCCCTGGGGGGTTGCTGTCTCGTGGGACGGCGAGTATCTCTACGTCCCTGACAACAGCGGTGGTGGTGTGGTCGCGCTGGATGCAAGCGGCGGTGCGGTGCTCAGCACCACGGCGACCGGCATCCATCCTGATTTCGTGGCGCTCTCTCCCGACGGCACTCGCGTTCTGGTACCCAACAGCGGCTCGAACACCCTGACGGTCGTGCAGGGTTACAGCTCGCCGCCGGGCTCGGCCGGAGCCGGAACGGACGGAACGGGAACTGACGGCAGCGGCACCGAGGGGACGAGCGGAAGCGGGTCAGCAGGGGGGATGGATCCGACCGTCCTGGTCGTGGCAATCGGCGTCGGCGTGGCAGTACTGTTCGCCGGAATCTTCGTGGTGATCGTCTTTCTGAGCCGACGCGGGTCGTTGCCACCGGACAGAATTCGCGTCACGAACTCCGTCGCGTTGACGAAACAGCCCGCTCCGCCCGGATGGATCGACCCCGATGCAACAGCCGCCCAGCTCGCCGAGTACGCCACACGGCCCGAGTATCGAGCGGCCGTGGCAGCGCACCGCAATGCCTACCCGGACCTTTTGACCTGGCTGGCAGCACTGGGAGATCCCGCCGTCGACGCCGCGTTGCGCGCTCGGTCCTGACCTCGAGCCAGCCGTCACGCATGCGACTCGACCTGGGAGAACTCAGCGTCGCGCCTCTGGCGGCGAGTGATCTGCCCGCATTCGCCGCCTATCGGAGCGATCCGGGCGTGGCACGCTACCAGAGCTGGTCGGCCAACTACACCCTCGACGACGCCCGACGGTTGCTTGACGATCAGGCCGGATGGGACTTCCCGCCGGCGGGGGATTGGATGCAGTTTGGGGTTACCGCCGCGGGCACCCTGGTGGGCGACGTCGCCGTGCACCCGCTCTTGGATCGGCCGGACTGCTACGAGTTCGGCGTGACCTTCGCGCCTGCGGCTCAAGGCCGAGGTCTCGCGACTCGCGCCGTCGCGGGCGTCGTTGACTATCTCTTTCGGCAGCGAGGCGCCCACCGAGTGTTCGCTCAGTGCGATGCGCGCAATGCGGCGGTGAAGCGTCTTCTGGAGCGAAACGGTTTTCGCCACGAGGGTGCAGCCGTCGAAGCCGATTGGTTCAAGGGCGAGTGGACGACGCTCGAAACCTGGGCGATCCTTGCGCGCGAATGTGCGGCCTAAGAGACCGGCGCGAGCCGCTCTTCGTCTTCGTAGACGTTGAAGCGGTAGCCGACGTTGCGCACTGTGCCGATGAGTGACTCGAGGTCGCCGAGTTTGGCGCGCAGCCGACGCACGTGTACGTCGACCGTTCGCGTGCCGCCGAAGTAGTCGTACCCCCAGACTTCGCTCAGCAACTGTTCACGAGTGAAGACCCGCGATGGGTGGCTCGCGAAAAAGCGGAGCAGTTCGAATTCCTTGAAGGTGAGGTCGAGCGGGCGTCCATGCACCTTCGCCGAGTAGGAGGCCTCGTCGATCACGACACCGGATGCGTGAATCTTGGAGCCCGTCGTCTCTTGGGCAATCCGGCCGATCACGAGTCGGATGCGGGCATCCACTTCGGCAGGACCGGCGGACTCGAGGATGACATCATCCACGCCCCAATCGGCCGAGACCGCGGTGAGGCCACCTTCGGTGAGGACCAGCACCAGCGGCACGTTGATGCCCGTGGTGTTGAGGATCTTGCACAGCGACTTGGCGCTCGCCAGGTCTTGGCGGGCGTCGACGAAAATCAGATCCGCGGTGGGAGCGTTGATCAGCGCGGCAGGCTGGGCGGGGATGCTGCGGGTGCGATGGGAAAGTAACCCCAGGGCGGGCAGAGCGTCGCCATCGACCGCAGAGGTCAAGATGAGCAACTGAGCCACGCGGGAAACCTCCAAAACGCCTACTCGACAGTGTAGAGACACTGGCGGGATGTCTCAGCGTGCTAGATATCCTTCGCCGTGTAGGTGCGCACTCCGAAGGTCGCCGCGATCGACCCGTTCCAGGAGTCGACGAAAGCCTGCTTGGCAGCTTCGGCTTGCTTCGAGATGTCGATCGCATTGCGGTAGGTGCCCTTGCCGGTGCTGCAGTCTCCGGAGGTCATGATCTGCGCCGCATCGACGTACCCGAGGTCGGCCTGCTGGGAGAGCTGGATGGCGTAGGTCAACTGGTTGAGCAGATTGTCGCCGTCGGGAACCTGATCAACCGGTGTCGAGTAGAGCGCGTCGAGCAGGTCCGTGCGCGCCTGAGTGAGGGTCTGCAACGCCTGAACGTCGCCACTCGACACCGAGCAGGAATTCAGCGGCGCGAGCACCGAGTTGACCGTCGAACGGGCGTCGGCCGACTTTTCGAGGATCGCGACGAGATAGCCGACCTGGTCCTCAGCGGTGCTTCCCGGGGCCGCGACGCCGTAGGCCCCGGTGCCCTGGCCCTCGCCGCCCACCCCAGATCCCTCGAAGTAGTTCGAGGTGACCGAATAGCGGGTGGCGTTGCCGTCATCCGCGGGCGTGAACTGCACCAGCGCTGGCGCCGCGCTGACGCAGACCTGGTATTGGTTCTCGTCAGTTCCGCAGTAGCGGTTTCCCGCGAAGGTGAGGTCCCCACCTGAGCCCGACTGTGACCCGTTGAGATAGCTGAAACTGGTCGGCTCATCACTCGAGAGGCCGCAAATGAGCAGCCAGCCGCCGGTCCATTGGGAGAGCGAGAGCGGATAGCTGCCGGATGGGCAGGCTGCGATGTCGGAGGTCGCTGTGGGCTCACCGCTGGCATCCCCGAAGTCGCTGTTGCCCCACGATGTCGCCGCGATCCCGTTGGAGCTGCTGGGCAACCAGACGACCCAGCCGCCGAAACCCACCTCGGCGAGACTCGACGAGTATCCGGTTGGAGTCACCGTGACAGCGTCGCTTTGCTCGACAGATCCGCCATTGGCGACAAACATGACATATCCGCCGCCGTCGAATTGGCAGACCAGAGTCGCTCCGCCATCCCAGTTCGACCACATGACTTGGCTCGAGCCGCTCGGGCACCCCAGCGTCGCAGCGTCCCCTCCGTCGGAGTTGCCGCCTGCGAAGAAAGACGGCATCGAGCCGCGATAGGCGAACGCGACGACAGCCACGACGATGACCAGGATGAGGGCGAACGCACCGATGCCGATTCCGAGGAGCGTCGTTCGCGACGGGGCCGGGGGTAGGGGGATGGATTCGGGTTCCGCCACAGCCGAAGGCGGCATCCGTTTCGTCAGTGGCACCGTTGATGCCAGAGTCGGCGACGGGGGAACCGCGTGATGGGCTGCCAGCCAATCGACGAGATCGGGGTAGACGTTGGGATGCGCGATGATTTGCGGTGCAAGGTCAGGAAAGGCGTGTGCGATCTCAGCCAGCCGCGCGGGTTCGGTGGCGGGATCGCTCAACTCGGTGAGCGAACTCTCGCGGTCGATCGCCACGGGTCCCTTTCGAGTCGGTGCGGCCTTCGGGTGGGTTACCCGCCGCTCGGGTGTGGCCAGCGTATCGGGCGGCCGAGGCCCGGGAGGCGTTCGGTGCCCATGAGGCACGCCTCCACGGGCACCTGGTCGCTGGGTGCCGGTGGCCTATCCTGAGGACGTGTCTTGGCGATCCCGAAGTGTCCCCCCGGTGTGGCTCGCCGCTCTTGCTGGTGCGGTGATCGTGGGGATCTTTGCTGGCGCCGCCTTCCTCTCCTGGATGCCCGTTGTGCTTGCCGTCGTCGTGTTGTTGACGTTTGTCATTCAGCTTTCGTTGCAACGAAAAGAGGGGCTGGTGAACCGCATGATCGCCAGCATCGGAGGCTCCCTCGCTCTGCTCGCGGTCGCGACCGTCGTGCTTCTCCTGCTGAACCCGGGTTCGCTCGGTAGTCTGGGTGCATGATGCTCGCCTTGGAACTCGCCTTCATCGGACTCCTCGGCCTGGCAGTTCTCGCGATCGGGTTTGTCTCACTCGTCGTGCTCTACAACCTCTTTCGCGGCCAGCGCTAGGGCCCCTCATGTTCGAACTCGACGCCGCATTGCCGGCGGAGATCGTCCCGCTCTCCTGGCTCCTCGGAGTGTGGGAGGGCAGCGGAGTGATCGCGTACACGGTGGGCGATAGTGTGCGCGAGCACGAGTTCGGCCAGCGGGTCGCCTTCACCCACGACGGCGGTACCACGGTGCAGTACGCATCCAATAGTTGGCTGCGTGACGACACAATCGATCTCACGGAACGCAGGCCACTGTTTTCTGAGATCGGATACTGGCGGCTTTCGCGACAGCTCGGTGCGGCAGACCAGGGTCCCGGGATGCTGCCCGGAATCGGGGATCCACTCTTTGCGAACGTCGATGCCGTTGAAACTTTGCGCAACGACACCGGCGGCTTCGACCTTGAGGTGACGATCCTGCATCCGACCGGGGTCAGCGAGCTCTACCTCGGCACGGTGACCGGTCCGCGCATCGAACTAGGCACGGATGCCGTGATGCGATCCGCGACCGCGAAGGAGTACGCCGCAGCGACGCGTCTCTACGGTCTCGTCGACGACCACTTGCTCTGGGCCTGGGACATCACGGCCCTCGGCCAAGATCTGCGCACTCATGCCTCAGGACGGCTCGCTCGTGTCGAGTAGCGCAGGTGACCCATTCGCCCCGCGGCCCGGGGCTGTGGGCGAGCCTCCGCAGCACTACGGATCGCTCCTCGCCGAGCAGCGTGAACTTGCCGCTGGCCGCGCCATCGTCGACCTCTGGGACCGTGAGGTTCTCACGGTCACCGGCCCTGACCGGCTGACCTGGCTCGACTCGTTGCTGTCGCAGAGTCTCGCGCGCCTCGCGCCGGGAGCTTCGGCCGAAGCACTGTTACTCGACCCGAGTGGACGCATCGAGTACGCGGTACGCGTCGTCGACGATGGCGAGACCACCTGGTTGTTGATGGATGCCGGCACGAGTGCAGGGCTCCTGGCGTTCCTCGATCGGATGCGGTTCATGCTCCGGGTCGAGGTCGCCGACCGATCGGCGCAGTACGCGACGATTGGCGCGCTCGGCGCCGCGGCCGAGGACTTTGGCTCGTCCCACGTCACCTGGCGTGACTCGTGGTCGTCGGTCGCACCGGGCGGCCATCAGTACGCGGTCGTCGACGAACACCCCGCCACTGACTGGACCTACTCCGAGACCCTGGTGCCGAGGGATGCGCTCGCCGCCCTCGCTGATCGACCCGCCGCCGGCATCCTCGCGCTCGAAGCGCTACGGATCGCAGCCTGGCGACCCCGCGCGGTCACCGAACTCGACGCCACCGCCATTCCGCACGAATTCGACTGGATGCGCTCCGCGGTGCACCTGGCGAAAGGCTGTTATCGCGGACAGGAAACTGTCGCGAAGGTGCACAACCTCGGCCATCCCCCGCGGCGCCTGGTGATGCTGCACCTTGACGGTTCCGACACCGCCCCGGTCGCGGCCGGCGACGAGGTCGCGAATGGCGAGACGGTGGTCGGCCGAATCACGGCATCCGCCCTGCACTATGAATTGGGTCCGATCGCGCTCGCCCTCGTCAAACGGTCAACGGATCCAGCGGCAACCCTGACTGTAACCACTTCAGATGGTGTCGCCGTCGCGGCGGCGCAGGAGGTCATCGTTCCCCCGGACGCCGGAGCTGAGGCGAACGTTCCGAGGCTTCCGCGCCTCGGAGCCGTTCGACGCGAATGACCTTCGACGGCGCGGGCCAGCAGTTGCGCAGGCTTGAGCGCCGCATCCGTCGTCGACTGGATGTTGTGGTGGCCGGCCGTCGGGTGTGGGAGTCGCTGCCTGCGATCATCCAGATCACCGCGGCTGCTGCTGCCGCCTACGCGATCGCCCACTACGGATTGGGGCATGCGACGCCTGTCCTCGCCGTGACGGTGACCATGAATTCGCTCGGCTTCTCGCGGGATGCCCGGCCACGCCGGGTCGCCGAGACTGTGCTCGGCATCCTTCTCGGGGTCGCGCTCGCCGACGCCCTGACGATCTTTCTCGGCACCGGAATCTGGCAACTCGTCGTGGTACTGCTGGTCGTCTTCATCACCGGACGGATCGTGTCGCCCAACCCGGGGTTCGCGCTCGCCGCGGCGTTGCCCTCGGCGCTCGTCGTGCTCGTACCGGTCACCGGAAATCCCTTCACGCGCACGCTCGATGCCGTCGTGGCGGGTGCCGTTGCGCTGCTCGCGACCGCACTGTTGCCCCGAGACCCGGGTCGAGCCGCCGCCCGCGATCGCACCATGTTGTTCTCCGTGCTGGTCGAGTCGATGGGGTCGATTGTCGACTCCCTCGACGACGCCGATACGGCCGCCGGAGCACTCGCCTTGACCCGACTGAGGCGTACCCAGCCCCTCGTCGATGCCTGGCGCACCTCATTAGACACTGCGATCTCGGTTGCCCGGGTGTCGCCGTATCTGCGCGCGCGGCTGCCCGACTACAAGCGGAACGCCCGAGCCGTTGATGCGGCTGACCTCGCGTCTCGGCACCTGCGCACCCTCGCCCGACGCGTTGAGTTTCTGGTGCGCGACGGCGAACACCGCCCCGCGATCGCGGAACTCGTCGCGACGGTTGCAACCGGCGTCAGGTTGCTCGGTGAGGAGCTGGCCGACCCGCAGCTGGCAGGAGCTGCTCGGTCGTTGCTGACCGACCTGGCTCGTCGCCTCGATCCGGCGGTGGTCGTTCCGGAGGCCGGGCTCGCCGACGCCGCCGTCGTGCTGATGCTGCGACCACTTGTCATCGACGTCCTCGCCGGCACCGGAATGCCACTCGACGAGGCCCGCGCCCTGCTGCCGACGATCTGATTCACGATGTCACTCACCCGACAGGCGCGACTGCGCTCCAATCGAGGGTGAGTTCTCCCAAGCGCCAGCGTGCTCGTGAATCGCGCACCGGCCAGCCGAGCGCACGCAGCGACTCGGCCACCGCGATCCACCTTTGGGTTGGCCCGTAGACGCCCAGCGGCGCGTGGGTCGCCCACAGGCGATCGAGCGTGACGAGCAACTCGTGCACCGGTTCGCGCTCGACGTTGCGGTGGATGAGCGCCTTCGGCAGCCGTTCGGCGACGATCGACGGTTCCTCGAGAGCATCCAGCCGCAGCGAGATCGTGAACGTCTGCGGACCGGCGGGATCAAGCCCCACCCAGGATGCGACCCGACCCAACTCGTTGCAGGTGCCTTCGACGAGCAACCCGCCGGGTTGGAGGCGCCCGCACATCGTCGCCCAGGCCGCGGCGACCTCGCCTTCGTCGTACTGGCGCAACACATTGAGGGCCCGGATGATCGCCGGCCTGCGTCCACCGGGCAACGGGGTCTCGAATCCGCCGAGCCGAAACTCAACGCCGTCCCGAGTCGCCGCTGCCGCGATCCGCACCCGCTCGGGGTCGATCTCGATGCCAACGACCCTGACGTCGGGCCGAACCCGCGCGAGTCGATCGCGCAACTCGAGGGTCGTCGTCGCGGAGGCGCCGTAGCCCAGGTCAACGACGGTTGGATCCTCGGCGCGACGCAACACCGGTTGCACGGCGATCCAGCGGTCGATCCTCCGCAGGCGGTTCACGCCCGTCGTGCCGCGGGTGATCCGTCCACTCGGAACGGATGCGCGGGCCATCCCTCGATTCTGCCGGTGTCGGGGCTTGCGTAGGCTGGCGGTATGGCCACCCTCATCTTGCTGCGGCACGGAAACTCCGACTGGAACCAGAAGAACCGCTTCACCGGATGGGTGGATGTGCGGCTCTCCGAGCAGGGTGTCACCGAGGCGAAGCGGGCAGGCGAACTGCTCGCCGCGTCGGGACTGAAGCCGGAGATTCTGTACACGAGCGTGCTCACGCGGGCGATCCAAACCGCGAACCTGGCGCTCGAAGTTGCCGACCGGCTGTGGATTCCAGTGAAGCGCTCCTGGCGGTTGAACGAGCGTCACTACGGTGCGCTTCAGGGTCTCGACAAGGCCGAGACGCTCGCCACGTACGGCGAGCACCAGTTCATGGAGTGGCGCCGCAGCTTCGACGTGCCGCCTCCGCCGCTCGCCGATGACGCCGAATGGTCGCAGTTCGGCGACGAACGCTACGCCGACCTCCCGGATGCCGATCTGCCGCGCACCGAAAGCCTCAAACTGGTCATCGACCGGATGCTGCCCTACTGGGAATCCGACATCACGAAAGACCTTGCGGCAGGCAGGACCGTGCTCGTGACGGCGCACGGCAACTCACTGCGCGCGCTCGTGAAGCACCTCGACGACATCCCCGACGACGAGATCGCGGAACTCAACATCCCGACCGGTATTCCGCTGGTCTACGAATTGGATGACGCCTTCCGCCCGACGGGACCGTCGCGCTACCTCGACCCGGATGCCGCAGCCGCCGGTGCTGCTGCCGTCGCGGCGCAGGGTAAGAAGAAGTAGGGCGTCACGCCTGCCGTCGGCTGGCTCGTGCCGCCCGGCCCGTCGCGAAGCCGGTCTTCCAGAGGTAGACGATGAGCGCGACGATCGCGACTGCGATCGCCCGTGCGACCCAGGCCAGCGGCTGAGATCCGACCGACAGAGTGTCAGTCGGGATGCCGGTGAGCACCACGAACATGCTTTCGATAGCCCGGTTGCGCCACAACAGCGCGCCCGACTGTCCGTCGAGGGCGAGCAGGGTGACAATGCCGAATGCGACCGAGGCGAGGAGCACGACGGCTATCGCCACGACTCCGCCGGCAACCGGTCGTCCCTCCACGGCGCGCACGAGCACGGTCGCAAGCAACCCGAGCGGCATGAGCACGAGCATCCCGACGAGAATGCCCATCGCGACGGCCATGACCACCAGGAGTTGGATCAGTGCAGGGGTGACCCAATCGTTCGCTCCGGTCAGGATGCTTGCGAGGTAGGCGCCGACGAGGGAGATCCCGATTACAACGCCGAGATCAATGAGGGAGACCCGGATGCGCGGCTTCATGATCGGGTCGAGGCCGGCTTCTGGGAGTTGGTCGACCTGCTCCTTAACGGGCAGTGCGCGCAACCCGAGCGTCGCGCCCGCGATCGAATACCAGGCGAGCATGGGCCAGATGCCGCGATCGAAGGAGTTGCCGAAAATCGTCCAGTACGCGATCGCGCCGAAAACTGCGGCGGCGTACGCGATGACTCGGGTGGCGAGGATCATCTACAGGGCATCCAATCGGTTCCTCTCAATTCTCACGGTTCGCGTGATGATCGAGGACCGACGATAGATCAATCTTACTGCTGGTAAGGATGACTCGCGGGAGTAAGATCGTCGGTGTGCCGACCGCGACCGTAACAAGCAAGGGCCAGATCACGATCCCCCTCGAGATCCGGAACCGTTTCGGGATTCACGCCGGGACGCGCGTGCACTTTGTCGTGCATGACGACAACACCATCGACTTCGTCCCCGCAACGCGGTCGATCCGGGATCTGGCGGGCATTCTGAAGTACGACGGCCCTCCCGTCTCGATCGAGGAAATGGATGCCACGATCGCCGAAGCCGCTGCACGCGGAATGCCGTGATCGGCGTCGACACGAACGTTCTGGTGCGACACCTGGTGCACGATGATCCGAGCCAGGTGGCCCGCGTTGATAGCTTCTTCGCCGACCGCAGCATCGCAGACCCCGCGTACGTGAGTCTGATCTGTCTGGTGGAAACCACGTGGGTGCTCGGCCGCCGCTACGGCTTCACCGCCGAGGTGGTCACCCGAACGATCCAGGATCTGCTCGACGTCGAGGAGGTCGTCATCCAGGCACCGGATGTCGTGCGCCGTGCCCTGCGGGATGCCTCGGTGGCAGGCACTGCCTTCGCCGACTCCGTGATCGCGCAGCTCGGAATCGACGCGGGCTGCGACTACACCGTCACGTTCGACCGCAAAGCGGCTGACCTTCCGGGGATGCTGCTTCTGGAGTGAGAGGCCGATTCAGTAGTAGTACCTGCCGAGAGTGGCGAAGTAGACGATCAGGAGGATGACAAGGGCGCCGGCGCCGATGTACCCGAAAACGAGTCCAGCGATCGCCATACCGTGACCCTGTTCGCCGGTGCGGCGAATCTGGCCGAGTGCCAGGTGACCGAAGATGATGCCGAGCAGACCGCCACCGAGGCCGAATACCAGCGCGAGGATCGCCATCGTGTTGGTGTGCGGGTTGTAGCCCGGAGCGCCCGCGTACGCCGGGGTTGAACTGTACGCGGGGACGGCTCCGTAAGTCGGAGATGCCATCGGCGGAAGACTTCCGGGGGGAGGCCGTTCGCCGCCATGTGCCGAGGAGTAGGCGGCCTCCCATTGCTGCACGTGGGCGACCCGTGCGGCATGCTGCGCCGCATCGTACGCGGCCGCCTGTTCGGCTGGAGTCAGCGCTGCTGCCTTCCTCTGGGCGATCAATCGGGCGAGCCAGGCGATCCCGACCAGCACACCCACCGCGAGCAGGCCAAGAATCACCTGCACGGCATCTATCCCGTACCCGTACCCGTACCCGAAGCCGAAGCCGATAAGAAAGTATTTGATCGCGACGGACAGCAGCGCGATGGGGAGCAATCCGAACGCGGCCACGGGGCGCATCCGTACGACGAGCCACGCCGCAATCGCGGCAGGGTAGAGCAGCAGCTGGAAGGACCCGATCCCGTAGGAGCCCTGGATCACTGACAACACGAATTGCAAGAACATGATGGCGATCGGAGCGCCCGCGAGCACGAGCGCGATGATCTTGTTCTTGTGTCGGGATGGGAGCACGAAGATGGCAGCGCTGAAGGCGAGTGAGGGCAGAATTCCGACCACAAAGGATCCGACCAGAAAGGAGGAGTAGTTCGAATAATCGAACGATTGTGAGAGGACTTGCGAGATGAGCGGACCCACCAGGATGTCGAGCAAACCGGCCAACGCAACGCCGAGTAGAGCGATCCTGTATCGCAGGTCGTGATTGAGCCAGGTGATCGGGACCGAGCGACTCGGCTCGGTCCATCCGGAGGTCGGCGCGCCGAATCCCTGAACTGCCGGCTGAAGCGGTTGGTCACGGGGGGGAAAGGTCGCCGGGGGAGCCGGCGGGAAGCTCGTCGGCGGTGGCGGCGGTGGGGCCGAGGTCTCACCCCGATCGCGGGCCGCGAGCGCGACCTGAACCGCAGCATCGCCGTGTTTGCGCAACCAGTCAAGCAACCCCGGGTAGGTGGACGGGTTGCGGGCGATCACTGGTTGAAGGTCGATGTGGGCGGCGGCGAGATCGGCAAGAGTCTGCCCGGGCGTAGCCGGGTCGGAAGCCTGCCGTACCTGCTCGGGAGAGGGGCTCATGCCCGAAGCATAGGGGCTGGCCGCGAGGCGGCAGATGGGGAGAAGTCCCCGCGCGCTTCAGTTGTCGGCGGGCATCCAGTCGCCCTCAGTCGGCGACCCGCAGGTCAGTCCCAATTACTACGTCCGGTGGGTCACGGCCTGGATGATGGCGAGGACGAGCAGGATCAGGTAGACGGCGATTCCGATGTAGCCGAAGACCACCGCGACGATCGCGACGCGCCCAGCCCGTTCACCGGCACGTCGAAACTGGCCGAACGTAAGGGGGCTGGGGGCCTCCTTGGGTTTGGGGTGGTCCGGTGAGGTGAGCTCCTCCCTAGCCTTCGCGCGAGCACGCGCGAGAAGAGCAAACATGATGATGACGACCACAGCGAGACCGCGTGCCAGCCAGGCGAGCACCGGCAAACCGACCTGGTCGCCACCGAGTGGGATTCCCGTAACGACCGTGAAAATCGCCGGGAAGACCTCGCTGCGCAGGTCCGCGTGTTCGCCCGGGCTCCTGCTCAGGGCAGACACTGTGACGGCCGCGAATGTGATGACAGCCAAAAGTAAGATTGCGACGATTACCGTGCCGGTGGCCACCGGTCGCCCGCTCGCCCTTTGGGACGCTGCCCGCGCCAGCATTCCGATCGGGCTTACGACGAGCATTCCGAACACGATCCCGACCAATGCGGCGAGGCCCACCAGGAACAGGCTTACGAACAGCGGAAGAAACCACTCGTTGGCGTCGCCGGTCGCAATCAAAACGATCTCGCCGACAACCACCGAGATCGCCAACAAGACGCCAAGGTCGATGACCGTTGGCTTAGTTCCACGGATCACGGCTCGGTCCACTCCGGCGATGTCAGCTGGGTCCTCCCGACCGATCGAGAGCAGCGAGAGGCGGAAGCCTAGAATGGCCCCCGCTGCCGCGAACCCCACGAGCAGAGACCACATTGCGGTATCGAAATCCGCTTGATTGATGAGCGGGATCCACGCCAGCGAACCAAGCGCGCCCGCGCTGTAGGCGAGCACCCGAGTCGCCACCAGGCTGACCTCGATTGCCCGGCGATCGGCTGCGCTACCGCCGGTGCGGTCGGCCTTGCTGGTCAATTACTGCCGGCGGGAATCCAGTCACCCGTTGCGAGGTACTGCACCTTCTTGGAAATCGAGACGGCGTGGTCAGCGAACCGCTCGTGATAGCGCGAAGCCAGGGTCGCGTCGACGGTGTCGACGGCCTGGCCCTTCCAGCTCTCACCAAGCACGGTGTCGAATACCGAGAGGTGGAGGGCATCCACCTTGTCGTCTTCGTTGCGGATCTGCTCGGCGATCGCGACATCCTGTGTGCGCAACAGCTCGGTCAGCATTCGGGCGATGCCGACATCCAGCTGGCCCATTTCGACGAAGGTCGGTCGCAACTTCTTGGGCACGACCTTCTCGGGGAAGCGGTA
>JBDTNW010000011.1:0-13289 GCA_039933575.1 Pseudolysinimonas sp.
GGCAGAGACGATCGTCAGAGGCTTGCTGTCGCTTTGGTAGGGGTTGAAGTCGTTCGCCAGGACATCGGTGACGCTCGCTGCATAGGTCGAGTTGGACCGACCCTCGGCGACGACGTCGTCAACGGCTTGCGGGAGGGGTCGTTTCGACCTGACGACGACCACGTTGATCTTTGCGTCGATACTTCGGTCTTGGAATGCCACCTTGAAGGTAATCTCCGCAGTGGCTCCGGTGGAGTTCTCGTCTGGCGCGGACACGGTGACTTCGCCGTCCCCGGGTGACATCGCGATGACGGTGCTCGAGTCGACAAAACCCGTATAGGTCAATTGCTCGATAACGTCGGGATTCGGGTGATCGCTGAGTGCCCGCAGATTGACGACCTTGCTCTCGCCGGGCTCGATCTGCACGGTCGTCTCGGTGAAAGTCGGCGCGACGTCGAAGCTATTCGGGTCCCCGACGATGAGCGGGAGCGTGATGACCGCGATATTCCCGTTGCGATCCTCAGCGGAGGTGCCGTCGGTGACGGTAAATGTGATTGCGCTCGTCCCTCGGTAGGCGCTCTTGGGGTGGTAGCTAAGCGTGGTGTCGTTGACGACGACAGGCGAGCCGTCGCTGTTCAAAGCGACTGCCGTGTCAGCGTCGATAATGATCGCCGGACGGCCGCTCGGCACATCGAGGATCTGGTCGAGCGTCCAGGTGCCGACCTCGCCGCTTTGGAGGATGGGCGGATTCGTCTCGTACTGCGCCTTGAGTCGCGGCGCCGGCGCCGTGGCATAGCGCGGGACGACGATGAACGCATAGGTCGTGAGGTGGTCGACCTCGTTGGTCAGACTGTAGGCGAAGGCGCGGCGGTCATCACCGATGGGGGCTGTCACTGTCCCGTCGGCGCCGACAGTTAGCTGATCCGACCCCGGCCCGACGACCGCGACCGTCAACTCGTCGGTGCGTCCCCCCGGGTTCGATGCGCCGTCGCGGACGCTCACAATTGTCGAGCGGGTACCTGCAACGTCGTCGCTCTGGATGACGTGATCGATCGCGACCGGCGGAAGGATCGGCGCGTCCTCTGTCACGGTTACCCGCACGTATGCTTCGGAAGTTCCTGAGCCGTCAGTGATGGTGTATTTGAAGAGGTAGCTCCCCGGCTCCGCGGGGGCCGTAAGCGTGACCAGACGATTGTCAACGACAGCGACCTCGAGTCCCGCTGAGACCTCCGACAGAGTCGGCAAAACAGAGATTTGGTATCCGTTCGGATCCGAGTCATTGGCGAGCACCGGGATCTCCGTCGTGCGACCCGGGCGTACCGAGATCTCGTCAAGGACTGCACTCGGCGGGAAGGTCGCAGTACGTGGGATCACGCCAATGCGGATCTCGCCGGCACTCGACTGTCCGAGGGCATCGCGCACTCGATAGAAGAAGGTGTCAGTGCCTCGTGAAGTCGTGAGAGCTGTGTAGCGAAACGATGTCGAGCCGATGGCATCCACCGTGCCTTTTGCAGCCCCGCTAGCCCCGACAAACTCGACCGAGTCTCCGTCAGGATCGATGCCGTCAAGGGGCACGTCGATCGTGACCGACGATCCGGCGAACACGCGGGCCTCAATGGGCGGCGCCACTGGCGGGCGGTCGTCGCCCGACTCCGGCTTGGTGACGGTGACGACGATCCGTGCAGTCGACGACTCGTGGAACGCATCGGTCACCTTGTAGGTCACCGAGTATTGGCCCGCGACCGCCGGAGCCTGAATGCGCACCTGATCGCCGTTGACGAACGCGAATCCGCCTCCGAGGTCATACTGCGGAAGGTCGGTATCGAGCGACATCCGGACGCCATCTGGGTGGGAGTCATTCGCGAGCACTGAGACACCCGCGATGTCGCCTGCGCGGACTGTGACGACATCGTCCTTTGCGATCGGCGCGTGCTTGATGGTGAGCGGCGGCACGGGCACGATCGTCACGCCAGCGGTCGCCGGCTGCCTGCCGTCCGAGATGGTGTACTCGAATGAGACGGGCTCGGTCAGCGTCGTGCTCGACGTCACACGCAGCACGGTCCCACCGAGGATCTCTACCGTGAGCGGGGAATCTATCGGAAGGGTGAAACCTTGGACGCCAAGCACTTCACCGTTCGGTGACAGGTCGTTAAGGAGTACGGGTATCGTCACCGACTCCTGGGGGCGCAGATACCCGGTGTCCTTAACAGCGATCGGCGGCAGCGGTTCGTCGGGGTCGGCAAGCACATCGTGGCCTTCCTTAGCCCCGGCTATCACCGTGTACTCCAGGTAGTAGGTGCCGACGGCTGCACCCAGCATCCGGACGGTGCCCGTCTGACTGTTGAGCTCCGGTGCCACACCAGGCGTCAACGTCTGAATCGCGGTGACCTGAAGGTCTTCCCCGGACGGGGACAGGTCGTTCTCGAGCGGGGAGATCTCGACTGTGTGGCCGGTGAACGCTGTCGCGAAATCCGGGGTGCCGACAGGAAGGAGAGTACCCGATGCCTTAACGTCAAAGATGAGCGACCGGATGACGCTCACGTGCCCGTCCCACACCGTCACGTCGATTGTCTTCGGGCCCAGCTCCGCGGAAACGTGCGTGAAGGTGATCTCACCCTCGGGGCGGAACCGCACGGTGTCCTGCGTCTTTGAAACCGCGCCCGTGACAATGAGCTCGTCGCCGTCGGGATCTACCCAGTCGCGCAAGGCGTTGTATGTCATCGTCTGGCCCGCCTCGAGCGCGACCGAAACGTTGCGGACCACATCAGGCGGGCTGTTCTCCGAGAGGGGTCGCACAGCTACGTCCGCCTGAGTCTCAGCGGTACCCTGCCTGCCGTCGCTCACGCTGTAGCGGAAGGAGATTGTGCCCGAAACGCCCGCAGCCGGCTCGAGTTGCAAGGCTCGCCCGTCCTCGATAATTGTCAGCTTCCCCGAGCTGCCGATGTCGCTGACCGAGGTGATCGTGAGAACGTCGCCGTCAGAGTCACTGTCGTTGTCGAGCACGGGAAGGATGGTCGTTTGCCCCGGCCGCGCGCCCAGTGAGTCTGGTTCGAGCACAGGTGGGTGGTTCTGCTCGGTGCGGTCGGCAAGGGTCTCCTCGAGCGACTGCTGGTGGACATTCGGGTCGGATTGCTGGTTCTGCTGGGTAAGCGGTTGCTTTACTTCTTCCCAATTGGTCGTGATCTTCTGGAACTGCTCGCCAAGTAACCAGGCAGCGCCGGTGCGCAGGTTGTTCAACGCGACGACCGATCGGTTGACCCGGAATTCCAGCACGGCCTGCCCGTCGACCCGGTCACCCAATGACTGTTGTATGGGCTGAGCGCCGTCGCAGACGCTGAAGTACTGCCCGGCGCTCGCCCAGGCCGAGTAGGTACAGGTGCCTACGACGACCGGTGCTGCCACTCCGGACCCGGGAACTGCGGGACCGTTTGCACCTGGTGTCCCCAGGACAGTAATAGCGCCGTCAAACCCGACGTTGAGGAGGGATGTGTTCGTCGCGACCACAACCCCGTTGCGGGCCGGCCCCGGCTGCTGGATCCGCAGAACGGTCTCCGCGAAGCCGTCGACGCGCCTCCCGTCATCGAAGATCAATACGTTGTTTCGATGGTCGAGGATGACCACCCGGTCGCCTACGGTGGTCAACTCGTAGTCCTCGACTGTTGCCTTAGCGAGCTCAGTGACCGGGCCCCCCGATGGGTCGATCTTCACGATCGCGCCTGCGTCCGTCGAGTACCCGAAGACGCTGCCGTCCTGAGCGACAATCGCTTTTGAGCCGGAACCGAGTTCGGCAGCGGGCTTGACACTCGCGTCGAAACGCAACGCCTGCGATCCGTCAACGAGCCAGAGCGCTCCCCGATCTGGCGAGAGTACTGAGAGCCGTTGGTTGCCGTAGGCGACCGTCGCGCCAGCCGGCAGCTTGACCTTTTCTTCGAGACGGGTGAAGGCGGGATCGATGCGCAAGAGCGAGTCACGCTTGTTGTCGTGGATGAAAACGTCGTCGCCACCCTGCAAGATGTCGGTGTCCTTTGAGGCGGACACGCTTCCGTTCAGCTCGTGTATCTGTACGTTGAGGCGCCCAGCGAGGGCCTGCTGGGTATTCGAGACCCAGACATCCCGCGCTGTGAGGTCGACATCGTCGAGGGGATAACCCGGATGCAGAACAGCGATGGTGATGGGCGCGGCGAGAGCAACGGCCAGAACTGTCACCGACGCGACAGTCTTCCGTTTTCTGAGCCACTCCCCGACCCTCATGGCGTTGATCCTGGCTGAGTGGCAATACGCCCGCGATGGGGAGGACTACCCATCAAGATGTTCATTCGGGATCCTCGAGTGGACGCGGTCGGTCCAGCAACGGCAGATCATCAACGGTGACGAGCTTCGTTGACACCGCGTACTCGACGAGTCGTGCACGGCGATGGGTCGCGAGATTGCCACGCCCACCCCGCAGTCCAGCCACCCCCGAGCGGTCGAGTTTGTCGCAGACGTTGTCGAGCTTCCGGTTGAACGCCGTGAGAGTCCAACCCAGGCGTTCCGCGGCGTGCGCGGAAGTGGGGATCTCTGCTCGGCCGGCTGACCGATCCCGCAGCAAGTGTTCGCACAAGGCGACAATCAACATCCGTTGGGTGGTGGTGAGCGGGATCGGTTCGAGCGTGGTTGATCCCGCGCGGTCCATGAAGCGTGATGTCGAGGCGAAATGCTCCACGTCGCCGACGATCCGGAAGTCGTAGGTGGTCGAGCCTGCACTGAACAGCACGCTCAGTTCTGCGAAAACGATGGGCAGTCGCGCACCAGGTCCAAGCCAAGCTTGGACGTGCCCGCTTCCGTCTGTCACCGTCGCCGAGAGCTGGTTGCCGGTGTTGCCGATCCACCACAGCCCGTGCTCGGGGTAGATCTGCAGAAACCGTCGATGCAGAAAGGGATTGTCGTCGATGATGAGATCAGAGTCCCGTCCGATCGAGAGTCCCTCAGGTTCCGTGACGTCGAACCACTCCCCGCAGAATTCGACGCGCAGTGGCTTCACGGCACGCACTCCTCGAGCGGTTGCGTCGAACCCTGGCCATTGCGGACGATCTCGATCCGCACACACGTCGGGGTTCCGGGTGCGACCCCGTCGATCGTCGCGGTCGGATCGGTTGTGGGGTGGGGAGCACTATCTGCGTCGGCGACGTTGTACCGCGTCCAGACGTAGGAGTCGTCGGGCTGCGGGTCGGGGTTTTGCCACGTGAATGTCACTGACGTACCGTCGGCTGACGCAGACTTCGACATCAGAACCGGGGTCGGCACGACCTGGCCGAGAACTGGGTCGTCGCCTCCGATCACCGCCTGGCCGGGTTCCGTTGGCGCGCCCGTCGGAAGGTTGTGGACGATCAGCACCACCACGAGCACGGTCACGACCACAGCGGCGAGGACCCCAAGGATCGCGGCGAGCGGGCGCCGACGTCGCGGCGCGGCAGGCTCAACGTCGGGCTGAGCTTTCTCCGTCGGAGTCGTCGGACCCGAGTCTGCTGAATGCGGGCGCAGCACGGTGTTCTCCGCGACAGGTGCCACCCCCAGCGAAGACGCGGGCGGCGCGACAGGAACCTGGGCGATGACCGGAACCGACCGGATCCGAGTCGCTTGCTCTCCCGACAAAGGCGGCGGGGCGTACGAAGCCGGGGCAGAAGAGGCGACCGGCTGCTGCGCCGGGATGGACGTGATGCCGCGGGCACGGGTGCGATCTCCATCGTCAGCCACGGCAGGACGCGAACGTGGCGCATCGAGGTTCGGCGCCTCAATGGGCGTCTCGGCGTAGCCCAGTTCGATCTCGACGCGTTGAAGAGCCCGCGCGAACTGAACAACATCGTCGAAGCGATGGCGGCGGTCGACGGACATCGCCTTGCGCAGGACGGCGACGAGCGATGACGGCACGTCGGTGCGGCTCAGAGGGGTGATATCGCCGCGGAGGATTCGACTCACCAGGTTGTTCTCGGAGTTATGGTCGTTGGGCTTCTCGAACGGTGTGCGCCCTGCCAAGAGCGTGTAAATCGTGGCCGCGAGCGAGAAAAGATCGGATCGCACATCCGGGTTCGGGTCATCGTCGAAAGATTCAGGCGGCGACCACGGGATCGACATCCCTTGCGACTCGGTGCCGTTGGTCGAGCCGGCGCCGCCGAGCGCCCAAGTAGACGTGGTCTGGCCGGAGATCCCGTTGTCGACCCGCGACGAGATCCCGAAGTCGGTCAGGCCGAGGGCTCCGTACTCGTTGGTGAGCACGTTCCCTGGTTTGATGTCGCGATGCAGAATGCCCTGACTGTGGGCGGTCGCGACCGCACCCGCGAGTCGAATTCCAATTCGGAGAACTTCGACAACGCCGAGGGGCTCGCGTTTGTAGCTCTCTGCGAGCGTGGGTCCGCCGTAGTACTCCATGACGAAGTAGGGGCGGCCGTCGTCTGAAATGTCGGCCTGGTAGATAGAGACGATGTTCGAGTGAGCGGACAACGACGCCATTGCGTTCGCCTCAGCATCGAATGCGTCGCGCGCAACGTCGGTGAGTTCTTCGGTGACCAGCACCTTAACCGCGACCTTTCGGCGAGGTCGCTCCTGTTGGTAGAGGTAAACGTCTGAGAAGCCGCCCGACCCGAGCCGTTGAAGAAACGTAAAGCCCGCGATTGCCGGCGGCTCTGACCCGCCCCTGCTCACGACTCCTCCCTCAACGTCAACGTGGCACCGTCGCCAAGGTCGATCACGGTGCCGACAACGACCGTCTTCGACTCTCCTGCGCGCAGCCTCTGCGGCGGTTGCCCAGGCAGGACGACGAAGGTTCCGTTGCTTGAATGGAGGTCAGTGACAACAACTGTCCCCCCCGCGAGCGCGATCTGTACATGCGTGCGCGAGATGTCCTGGTTGGGGGTACTCATTGTGAGCAGTCGCGGGACCTCGCCGCCCGCAACCCGGTTGGCGCTGGGCGCGCGTCCGACAATGACCACTCCCTCAAGCGGCTCGCGTCCACCCGTCGACAGATCGAGAGTGAACCGCGGCCCCGCTGGCGGCGCTTCGCTTGCACCGGCTGCCTTCGCTGCCCGGCGAAGTGCGCGGCGTTCCGCAAGATCGGTGGCGACCTTGGTGCGGTCCTCGAGCGGCGATCCGCCGTCGTGGTCTTCTGCTCCGCGCACCGCGGCACCCTCGACGCTGCGTGTGACCGTCTCACCGAACAGGTGGTCGTAGTCAGCGTGCTCGGTCCCGGATCCCGGCGCCGCCTCATCGAGGGCGGATTCGAGCGGCTCGATCGCCGTGGTCTCGAGCGACGAGATCGTGATCCCCAGGCCTGGGTCTTCACCCGGCGAGGGCGATCCGGGCGGTCGCGGTATCACTCGCGAACGCGACGATTTCGGGGCTTCGATAACCGGGGCGGTCGGCCCGGCATCGAGATCATCCGAACCCGCGGTAGGAACATTCTCGTCCCCAAGCACAAACTCGCTCGCTCGGACGATTCCTACTCGCACTGCCCAGGGCGTCGTTGCCCCCGGAGCGCCGGGCGTGACGCACCGCAGCACCGCTCCGGAGGGCGCAAGACTCTCCGACCACGCACTTGCCGTCGAACCATCGACTGCGTCGATATCGAGTCCCGGGAACTCGACTCGACCCGCTCCCCGAGCCAAGACTCGCCAGATGCCAGCGGCCGCTTCGAGCAGGAGGAAACCGGGGGCTGACGAGATACCTCCTCGCGTCAGTTCATCGAGAACGCTAGCTGTGGGGGCGCCGTCGCGCACGAGCGGCCAGAGCAAGCCGACGAGGCCCTCGGCCAGCGGATCAATGCCCAGGACGAGGTCCTCGCGGCACAGAAAGATCCAGCCGTCGGAGGACGCGAGGTAGCGATGGTCAGGCAGCATTTCGGTCATCCCCTTGGCATCGTGTCTTCGAGGCGGGCGGGCACCGGCGAACCGATGTCGTCGGAATCTTCGGCGTCGTGGCGTGTCACGACCGCCTCGATCACGATAACCGTCACATTGTCGAGCCCACCTGCGGCGAGCGCGGCACTCACTAGGCGGTCGGCAGGAGAGTCGTCGCCCGAAGCATTCAGCACTTCGCGGATCGTCGCGTCGTCGAGTTCCTTGGTGAGCCCGTCAGAGCAGATGAGGAATCGCTCGCGTCCACCAGTCGGCAGAATCCAGACATCCGGTTCCGCGTCGCCGACGCCGATCGCGCGGGTCACGACATTCCGTTCGGGATGATCGCGCACGTCGGCTGGCCCGATCACGCCTTCATCAAGCAACTCCTGGACGGCGGAGTGGTCGACCGTGAGTTGTTCCAGACCGTCATCCCAGCGGTAGATCCGCGAGTCGCCTACGTTGAAAACCATCCAACGCGGCTCCGAGCTAGACCCGTCGACCACAAGCGCGAGGCCCGCGAGCGTCGAGCCCGCGACCTCATCTTCACCGATTGTCTGGACGACCCGGTCAGCTTCGCGGACGGCATCCAGAACTTCGGCAATGGTTGGGAACTCCTCACGCGCGAGGCGAGTCGCAAAGACCCGAGCTGTTGCTTGACTTGCCCGGTCGCCAAACGAATGACCCCCCATGCCGTCGGCAACCAGGAACACGGGAGGAGTAGCGAGATGGCTGTCTTCGTTGGTCCGCCGAACGAGGCCGCGATCGGTGGCGGCGCTGACCTCAAGTGTGACGGAGACTCCGGGAAGCTTCCACGCATACGCACGAGTGGCGCCCATCGCACCGGGTCCCTTCTTCGGCTGGCTCCTGGTCAGCCGCGGTCGCCGCGACGGTGGTACACAAGATACCCGCGTTCGGAGAAACGATGCATGGGGAGAACTACCCATGCACGGCAACTGGGTCGGGAAGCAGCGATAGATCTTCGGCTGTGATCAGACGCGATGCGAGGGCGTACTCAATCAGTCGCGTTCGCCGGCGCGTAGCCAAGTTGCCGCGACCGCCGCGCACGCCGGCGACTCCCGCCCGGTCGAGTCGATCGCAAACATTGTCGAGTTTGCGATTGAAGGCCGTGATGCTCCAGCCGAGCCGCCCCGCGGCCTCAGCCGATGTCGGAAAGTCGCCGCGACCGCTGGGTCGCAACAACGATCGCTCGCACAGAACGACCAGCAGCAATCGTTGGTTGCGGGTGAGGCGGGGCAGTTCGACGCGATTAGGCCGGAGCTCTGCAGAAGTGGCAGCTGCCGAAAAGGGCAGTTCGCCGTGGAGGGCAAACTCGTACGTGGTGCGGCCCGCAACAAATACGACATGAGCTGGCTCGAACACCAGCGGAACGCGTTCCCCGGGACCCAATTCGGTGGAAATTCGGCCGCTCGGATCACTGATCTGCACGATCCGCGAGATGGCGGTACTGGCGATCCACCACATCCCGTGTTCGTCGAAGATCTCGAGCAGACACCCGTCGAGTTCTGGATTGTCGTCGATCACGAGGTCAGCATCGCGGCCGATCGTGAGGATCTCTCCCGCCCGGAGGTCATGCCACTCCCCGCAATACTCGATTCGAAGTGCGGGCGGCAAGTGGGTCCCCTTCCGGTGCCCATCTTCTCCACGGGCAGCTCGGCGTCCAAGCCGTTGCTTTCCGTGGCACCCGTTTGGGGGTCACACCGCACATCGCCCGGAGCGAAAGCGCTACCCTGTGGTTCGACGCTCCCCCCAACCACCCGCCGCCACGGCCTCATGCTGACCCAGGGAGAAGCATGGATCCGAAACTCGTCGCCCTCGTCGATGACCACGAGGTAATCGCGCTCGCCGTGCGCGAGGCGATCGCGGGCGTGAAGAATCTGCGATTCGACGGGGTCTCACCCACCGTTGACCACCTGCTCGAACACCACCCCGACGCGGGGATGATCGTGCTTGACCTTCGCCTCGCTGATGGCTCCTCCCCCATCGGTAACGTCGAGCGGCTCGTCGATCACGGGGCCGCAGTGATCGCGTACACCTCGGGCGAGAGCCCATACCTGATGCGCCTCGTCGCGACCACCGCCATCCTCGGGATCGTGCGCAAGTCAGATCCGCTCGGCGTACTGGTCGACACGCTCCGGCGGGCTGCCGAGGGCAGCGCGGTCATGTCGACCGAGTGGGCAGCCGCGATCGACTCCGACCCGGGGCTCGACGACGCGGCGCTCAGCGAGCAGGAGCAACAGGTACTCAGGCTGTTCGCGACCGGATTGAAGGCGCAATCGGTAGCGGCGGCGATGGGAATCGCGGTGCCGACCGTTGACGACTACGTTCGCCGCATCCGAAGCAAATACGCTCGGATCGGACGTTCGGCGTCGACCAAGATCGACCTCTACAAGCGTGCGGTCGAAGACGGCTTCTTGCCGTTGCCCGACTCGGGATCGTGAGCGTGGCGGCTCCGCATCGAGACGCCGGGCGCGGGCAGGCTCTCGATCGCGTCACCCGCACAATGGCCCTCGCCCTCGGCGTTGGTGCGGCGATCTACGTCCTCCTCGCGCTCCCAGGACTCCTCGGCCAGTACAGCCAGTTTCTGCCAGTCTGGTCGTGGGGCGTCGCGCTGAGCCTGTTCGGATGTCTGGTCGTCGGCGCAATTCTCTCCGGAGTTTTGTCGCCGCGAGCTCTGCGATGGCTCGCTGCGTCGGCCGCCCTCGGTCACCTCGCAGGCCTGATCCTGCTCGTGCCGGCCATCTCGGCGGGCACGCTTGCGCCGGACTCCGGAACGCCGTGGCTGCTCGGCGTTTCGACGATCGGCACCTCGGCCGCCGCCGTCGCCTGGCGCCCGGCGATTGCGTGGCCCTACGTGGTTACCTGCGCGGTGCTGCTCGGGGTGGATCGCTTGCTCGCCTCCCGCGATCTGGTGCCCATCATCGCCTTTCAAGACGCACTGTTCTCTTTCATGTTCGACGCTGTGTTCGCAGCTCTGGCGATCGCTACAGCGGGTGCAGGCCGACGCCTCGACCGGATCGCCGACGCCGCAATCGCCGAAACGAGAACAAGCGCCTCCGCCCAAGCACGCGCCCGCGAGCGCACCCGCGTCGAGGCGCTGCTTCACGACAGCGTGCTCGTCGCGCTTCTCGCCTCTACTCGCGGGTCGCCTCGCGCCTCGGAGCAGGCGCGCAATGCCCGCGACGAACTGGATGCCGTCGTCGCGCGGTCAGATCAGGCGATGCGGGCGAGCACTGACTGGGTGTGGGGACTCCAAGCGCTCACCACTGACCTGGCACCCTCGGCCCGGTTCAGCCACGACGAGGATCCTGAGGTAACGATCCCGGCGGATGCGGCGCAGGCCATCGTCGAGGCGACGGCCGAGGCGCTGCGCAACAGCATCCAGCACGCAGGTCCGGCCACCCGTGCCGTGCACGCCCATGTCGCGGCGGGCGTCGTCGAGATAACCATCCTCGATGACGGCGTCGGGTTCGCACCCTCCCAAGTGCGCGATGGCCGGCTCGGAATCGCCATCAGCATCCTCGACCGGATGCACGCCGTTCCGGGCGGTCGGGCCACCGTGGTCTCGCGTCCGGGAGTCGGCACCCGGGTTTCGATCGGCTGGCAGGCGGCATGAGCGCCGCGTCAGGCGGACCGGCTCGCTCCCCCGATATCGGTCGCCTCCTCGGCCTGAGCGGCCCGGGTGCGTGGGCGGTGGCCGCCCTGTACATCGTGACGATGGTCGTCATGGCGGCGACCTCCAACGGTCCCGCGATGCAAACTGTCGAAGGCTGGGTCGCGCTCGGTCTCGTTGTCGCAAGCGCGATCATCCTGGTGTCGCCGCTGCCCTACCCGCTCCCTGTGCCGCTGACCCTCGCGGTGCTGGGGGTCGTCGTGTTCTCGACCGAGGCAATCATCTGGCACACCTGGCCCACCGGCTGGCCGGGGTACGCGACCTGGAACTTTGGCGCGGATACCTTCCTGCTGTTCATGGTCGCGTTGCGCGGTCGACTCTGGTGGGGCGCAGCGGGGATGGTGATGATGGCCGCGCTTTCCATTCACTGGACGGTCAGCACCTCGGGCGACTGGTGGCACGGCTTTGACCTCACCTACCGTCAACTCGCGACCTACGCGGCCGGCGGTTTCTTCGCTTCTTGGCTGGGCCGGACGGCGACGCGGATCGCAGAATTCCAAGAGACCGAGCGCCGCCTCGTCGCCGCCGAACAGACGCACGAGGCCACCGCCGACGAACGGCGCAGGCAGTTGGATCGCGTCCGTCGCCTGGCGGGACCCGCACTTGATGAGATCGTCGAAGGTTCGACAACTCCCGCGCAGCGCCGCGAACACGGACTGCTGGAGGCACAACTCCGGGATCAGATTCGCGGCCGTGCGCTCGACCTTCCGGTGCTGACCGCCGCCGCGCGCGCGGCACGAACGCGCGGAGTCGAGGTGGTCGTCCTCGACGACCTTCGGGGCGAGGTGGCGGGCGAGATCGCCGATGACGCCGGGCTCGTCGTCGATGCGGCGGCCTGGGCTGCCTCGCGGCTGGACGAGATCGAGGAGGGCAGCGCGACGATCCGGCTTGCCCGAGTCGACGGCCATCGGGTCGTGACCGTGGCGACAGCAGACGGCGAAGTTGCCGAATTCAGCCGATCCGTCAGTCCGCGCTCAGCGGCGGGCGCTGCAACAGGATGAGGTCGTCGCGCGTGACCAATCGAGTCGCGACGGCGTGCTCGACGAGCCGCATCCGCCGATCCGTCGCGAGCTGACCTTTCTCTCCGCGCAGCCCTGACGCACCTGCGCGCTCCAGTTTTTGGCACAGATAGTCGAGCCGGCGAGTGAACGCGGCAAGCGTCCAGCCGAGACGAGCTGAAGCTTCAGCAGAACTCGGGATGCCGCCCCGCCCGCCATCGACCAGGCGCAGGATGTTCTCGCAGAGCGCCACGAGCAACAACCGCTGCGGTGGGCTGAGCGACACCACCCCGATCGTCGTATCGCCATCGTGCGCGCCCGAGTCGGCATCCGGTTCGTCGATTCGCGGCGCCGGCCGGTCGGATCGGATGCGAAGGTCGTACACGGTCGACCCCGCCCCGAAAACGACGTGCATCGCATCGAACCCGAGCGGCAGGCGGCCACCGGGTGCCAAGACCGCTTGCACGGTTCCGGAAAAATCCGAGACGGTGGCCGCGATGCGCGCACCCACGTTCTCGAGCCACCAGAGGTCGCCGTCCTGCCGCAGCACGAGGAATCGACGGTGCAGGTACGGGTTGTCGTCAACGACGAGGTCGCCCGTGCGGCCGATCGCGAAGACCGTGTCGGGCGCGACGACGTAGTGCTCGCCGGCGAACTCGACCTGCAACGTCGTCGGATCGCCCATCGGATGCCTCCCCGATTCCCTGCGGGTGGAGGGCCCCAGGTTAGCGGAGCGGTCACCCGCCTGACTAC
>JBDTNW010000012.1:0-13089 GCA_039933575.1 Pseudolysinimonas sp.
TGGCGACAGGTAGACCGGCGGACTCACGAGCACGAGTCGAGTGACCTGACGGGGGCGGGTCGCGGCATAGCGTGCTGCAATCAGGGCACCCATCGAGTGACCGACCAGCACGAACTGCCGCAGCCTCAATCGCCGCAATGTGCGATCAAGTGCAGCGACGTGTTCCTCGAGCGTGTATTGGGCATCCACTGGCGCAGGGGACTCGCCGAACCCGAGCAGGTCGATCGACACCGCACGGTGCCGCGCGCTGATCAGCGGCACCACGTTTTCGAAGGTCACCGACGACGAGGCGATGCCGTGCAGAAGCACGACGACGGGGCCGGCACCGACATCCCCCGCGATATGCAGAAGGGGCGGTCTCCGCAACAGCCTGCGGATCCACCCCATCTGGTCATGGTAGAGCCCGCCGCTGACGTTGGACTCCGAGTCCCAATCGTGACCCGCTGACGATCGAATCGTGATGAACGTTGTGTGGTGCCGCAGCGCGCGCGACCCTAGCGTTTCCTCTATGAAGCGGATCAGCGTACGCGGCCCCATTTTCGGTTCGGCCCTCCTGGCAGCGATGCTGCTGCTCGCGGGCTGTAGCGCGGGCGGCTCCGGCTCCTACAACACCGCTGGTTCCCCGCTAGTGCAGGAACAAGGCGGGGTCGTGAGCCAAGCAGACGGTGCGGCAGGCGGCCCCTCCGTCGATTCCGGCGTCAAGACTGAGGACCGTTCGGTCATCGTGACGGGCTCGATGACCGTCACCGCCGACGACCCGACGAAGGCGTCACGGGATGCCGTGAAGATCGTCGAAGCCGCCGGCGGGCGCATCGACGGCCAAAGCATCTACGCACCGACCAACGGTGACAAGGGCAGCGCGCAATTGACCCTGCGCATCCCGGCCGACAACCTGCAGTCAGTGATCGACAAGTTGAGCGCGCTCGGGCGGGCGGATGAGATCACCACCTCCTCGACCGACGTGACCCTGCAGGTCGCCGACCTCGACTCGCGGATCGCGACCCAGACCGGAATCATCGCCCGGCTCAACGGTCTGCTGGCTCAGGCCACGAGCATCCAGGACCTCATCGACCTCGAGACCCAGATCGCCGAGCACCAGGGCGAGTTGGAGAGCCTCCAAGCGCAGCAGCGCGCCACGGCAGATCAGGTCGCCCTCTCGACGATCTCGCTCTCCCTCCGCTCGGATGCCGACGCACCCGTTCAAGCGCCGCTCGACTTCTTGACCGGACTCCAAGCAGGCTGGGGAGCCTTCGTCGGCTTCTTCTCCGGGCTGCTCGTCGCACTCGGAGTGCTGCTGCCGTGGCTGATCACGGCCGGTCTGATTACCTTCCTGACGGTCTGGATCGTGCGCCGCCGTCGCCGCCGCGACACCCCCACTTCGGCCAGTTGAGGCTCGGTCGAGGGCGCTCTGCTACGGTTAGACCACTGGTTACGTTGAATTTTGCGTTTCCTGCGTCGTAGACGCTCCTCTCCTTCCGATCAGTTCCGGTACGAATCCGGGCACGGGAGTCGATGACTCTCTTACGGCGAACGGATGTGCCGCACTCGGCGCCTTCGCCATTTCAATCGATCGTGCGCGTTTCGCACGCGATCGCGGAAAGTATCTCCACTCATGACTACCCCAACCTTCAGCGCGCTCGGCGTGCCCTTCCCCCTCACCGAGGTCCTGACCCGTCAGGGCCTGACCGCGGCCTTCCCGATCCAGGTCGCCACGTTGCCCGACACCCTCGCGGGTCGGGATGTTCTCGGCCGCGGACGCACCGGATCCGGCAAGACACTGGCTTTCGGCATCCCGCTGGTCGCCCGTCTCGGCACCCGGCTGGCAGGTGGCGCTCGGCGCGCGGGCCGGCCGCTGGCGCTGGTGCTCGCCCCGACCCGTGAACTCGCCACCCAGATCGACGCGACCATCGCGCCGCTCGCCGCGGCCTATGGCCTCACCACCACCACGATCTTCGGCGGCGTCTCGCAGCAGAAGCAGGTCGCCGCACTCCGTGCCGGCGTCGACATCGTCGTAGCCTGCCCCGGCCGTCTCGAAGACCTGATGAAGCAGAAACTGGTGAGCCTCGAGGCGATCGAAATCACCGTTCTCGACGAGGCCGACCACATGGCTGACCTCGGCTTCCTGCCCGGCGTCACCCGCATCATGTCGGCCACACCGGCAGATGGGCAGCGGATGCTGTTCAGCGCGACGCTCGATAACGGCGTCGACAAACTGGTCACCCGGTTCCTGCACGACCCGCGTCGTCACGGCGCCGCCGACTCCGAGGTGCCGCAGGGCGTCATGGAGCATCACGTGCTCGCCACCTCCGACGCGTCGTCGAAGAAGGATCTCGTGATCGCCCTGGCCTCGGGCACCGGTCGTCGCATCATGTTCACCCGCACCAAGCACGTTGCCAAGCGCTGGGCTCGCGACCTCACGGCCGCCGGCATCCCCGCAGCTGACCTGCACGGAAACCTGAGCCAGCCGCAGCGCGACCGCAACCTCGCATCCTTCGCCGACGGCTCCACCCGGGTGCTCGTCGCGACCGACATCGCGGCCCGCGGTGTTCACGTCGACGACATCGAACTGGTCGTCCACATCGACCCGCCGGCCGAGCACAAGGCCTACCTGCACCGCTCCGGCCGCACCGCCCGCGCGGGCAAGGAGGGCGCTGTCGTCACGATCGTGCTCCCCGAGCAGCGCAAAGATCTCGAACTGCTGATGCGCAAGGCCGGCATCCAGGCGACCCCGCAGCCCGTCACCGCGACGTCGCCGATCGTCGGTGAGCTGATCGGCGAGGTCGCCGCCTACGTCAAGCCGGCTCCAGCCGCGCCGAAACAGCAGCAGGGTGCGCGCAAGCCGCGCCCCGCAGGCGACGGGAACCGTCAGTCGTCGGGTGGCCGTACCGGTCAGGCTCGCTCCGGCGGCCAAGCTCGCACCGGCGGACAGACGCGCACAGGCGGGCAGTCGCGTGGCGCCGGTCAGGGCCAGCGTTCGGGTCAAGCGACCTTCCGCACCGAGACTCCCCGCACCTCGTCGGGACAGCAGCAGCGTCCCGCCGCGCAGAGTCAGGGTGGCGCTCCGCGCTACACCTCGTCGACTCCGTCCAACGGACAGTCGGCGGCACCCGGTGGTCAGCGTCGCAATCGTCGGGCCTCGTCCGGCGGAGCATCGTCCTCGGGCGAGCGCCGGTACTGAGCTTCAGCTCAGCGCCGGCGACTCTTCTCACCGACGAGTCGACTGGATCCGGTGGATGTCGAGCCGCTTCGCGAAGCTGCCTCGCCTGCCAGCAGCAGGTAGGCGCTCGCGGTCCACGAGTACGCCCGATCCCGAAGTCCCGCGCCGGTGACGGCGTCGAAGTTTTCGGCGAACCCCGACTTCTCGCACAGTGCCCGGAACCGACGGCTGATGTCGTCGGCGAGGTCGGCATAGCCGCTTGACCGCAGGCCGGACTCGATCAGCACGGTCGAGGGCGCCCAAATCGGACCCCGCCAGTAGCCGTCCGACTCGTAGTGCTCCGAGCCCGGGATCTCGGTCGCGAGACCCCACTCGGTGAGGTGCTCAGCGATCCGGGTCGCGAGACGGTCACGAATCTCCTTCGGCAGCCGCTTCGCCGCCAGGATCGGCAACAGGTTGAGCAGGCTGGTCGAGGTACTCGGCTGACGCGAATCAGCACCGATCGCGACCAGGTCGGTGCCGTCCCAGAGTTCGGTGAGCAACGCGGCGAGGACGGCATCCCGATCAGTGGCCCAGCCCGGCGCTTCGCCGTTGCCGAGTTCGCGCGCGATACCGCTCAGCACGTCGAGTTGCACCACGAGGAACGCGGCGAGATCGGGCGACTCAATCAGTCGGTCGCGGTCGAACGTGGTGGAGTTGTCCCAGCCGCTGTCGTTGCCGTGCTGGTAGTACGGCAGCACGTGGCCGGCGACTCGGCGGTGATCCAGCCAGAACCGGGTCCAGCGGCTCAGTCGGCTGTAAACCTCGGCGAGTTGATCGTTCCGCAACCCGTTCGGCGTGCGTTCCCGCAATTTCGCGATCGCCCAGCCGTGGATCGGCGGTTTCACGTAGTTGTAGAGAATCTCGGAATGGGTGACCGAATCCGGCGGCGCCCCCGCGGCATCCTGATGGTCGAACGGGGCGAGGAACTGGTCGAGCGCGACAGCGGGAAGTCCGGGCGCCAAGGCGAGCGCGTTGAAGCAGTGGTCCCAACTCCAGACCTTGTCCATCCAGTGTTTCGACATCAGAATCGACTCGCGCCCGAGGAAACCGAGCGGGCTGACCGTCGCCGACCACAGCACGTAGGCCGCGAGCGGAGCGGCTGGTGTCGCAGCGCTGCGCCACGGGGCGAGAGCGTCGAGGTAGGACGTGAACTCGGCCGCATTCTCGGCCACGATTTCGTCGAAGGATCGTGTCGCCCGGTACGGCGCGCGCGCCGCCGTGAACTCCTCGACGACCAGCTCCCAGCGATCACCGTCGATCGAAACCGACCGATCCGCGGCCCCGAGTGCGCCATCGCCTTCGACCAGTAGTGAACCGGTGAGCGGCGTGATCCGGTAGCGGCGGCCGGTCTCGTACGAGGTGAAAACTGCCGCCGTCGTCCCGGGCTCGGTGAAGAGATAGCTACCGGTGAACGGGGTGAGGCCGCCCGCTGCATCGGCCAACTTCAGCCCGAGGTCGGTACCGCGGAACCGCACCGAATCAGTGCCGTCGAAGGTCGCCTCGATCCGGCCAGCCGCGTGTCGCCACCGCAACACCGACGGCGTCGCGGCGAGTTCAGTCTCGGTGCGTGCTCCCGCAACTTGAGGCACGAGGGCAAGCACCGCATGCATCCCGTTCTGATGCGACACCAGATGGATGTCGTCCGCCCGGGTGTGCAGCCCGACCACCGGCGACAGGTCGAGCCACGATCCGCGCGCGCTAAACGGGATCTCTGCAACGTCGAAACGGGGCGAGTCGGATACAGCGGGTGGCATAGTCGTCCTTCTAAAAAACGGTTGGAGCGGCGATCAGTCTTTGACGGCGCCAGCGGTGACACCCGCGGCGACGTAGCGTTGCGCGACGACCAGAAGCACGGTCGCCGGGATAGACGCGACGACGGCGGTGGCCATGATCGCGTTCCAGTCCTGAGTGTTATTGCCGATGTAGCGGTAGATACCCATCGTGATCGGCTGGAGGTTTCCGCCGCGGTCCAGGGTCGAGGCGAACAGGAAGTCCGACCACGACCACAGAAATGCGAACAGCGACACCGTGACGATCGAGTTTCGGCTGATGGGAAGGATGATCGAGCGAAAGGTTCGCCAGGGACCGGCGCCGTCGATCTTCGCCGCCGACATCAACTCGTCAGGGATTCCCGACATGAATGCCGTGAAAATCAGCACTCCGAAGGGCACCGCCAACGTCGAGTCGGCGAGGATGAGGCCGGGCACGGTATTGAGCAGGCCCCAGTTGTTAAAGATGAGGTAGAACCCCATCGCCATGATGATGCCGGGGATCATCTGTGCCGTGAGCAGCACGAAACTCAGCACGTTGCCGCCGAACGGTTGCAGTTTCGCGAGCGCGAACGCGGCGGGTGCGGAGAGCACCAGGGTGAGAGCCACGGTTCCCAAGCCGACAATCAGACTGGTGCCGAGGTACGGAAGCTGCTGGCTGAGCACGGTGGAATATCCGTCGAACGTGGCATCGAACGGAAACAGGTTGGGCGGGTCTTTGCGCAACTCGGTGGGCGGCGTCAGCGAGACGTTCACCATCCAGTACAGCGGGAACAGCATGACCGCAGTGAACAGAACTCCGAGCGCGGTCGTGCCGAGCGAGCGGCGCGCCCTCACCCGTTCACCGCCCTGCGCTGGGTTCGGATGTAGATGAATCCGAAGATGAATGCCGCGAGGATCAGGAGGTTACCGACGGCGGCTGCAGGACTGAGATCGGGCGAGCCGCTGCCGAAGCCGAGCCGGTACGACCAAATCGCGAAGGTCGTCGATGAGTCGGCCGGATTCCCCCGCGTCATGATCCAGATGATGTCGAATACCTTGAGTGTGTAGACCAACCCGAGCAGCAGGGTGATGGCCGATACCGGTCGCAGCAGCGGGAACGTGATTCGCCAGAACTTCTGCCATCCCGAGGCACCGTCGAGTGCGGCGGCTTCGTAGATCTCGGTCGGGATGTTTTGCAAACCGCTGTACAGAATGACCAGGTTGAACGGGATGCCGATCCAGATATTCGCGATCAGCACCGACGCCATCGACCACTGCGGCGAAGTCAGCCAATTGATTTGGGGGACGCCGACCAGTTGGAGCGCAGCGTTGACGATGCCCGAATCGCTGTTCAGCATCCACGCCCAAATGGATGCCGACACCAGCAGTGGCAGCAGCCACGGCACCAGGAAGAGCGCCCGCAGAGTCGCGGCGAGCGGGAACTTGCGGAAAAAGAAGATCGCAAGCGCGAGACCGATCGCGAATTGGAAGCCGATCGACACGAACGTGAAGACCGCGGTGTTGGTGAGGGCCGGCAAGAACGTCGAGTCCTGGATGACCTTCACATAGTTGTCGAAGCCGACAAAGTCGGCCTGGCCGTTGATGAACGATCGCAGTGTGTAGTCACGGAAGCTGAGGTCGAGGTTGCGATACAGCGGGTAGGCGTAGAAGACGATCAGGTAGATCGCGACCGGGACGATGAATGCCCAGGCGGCGAGACTGCTGCGCAGCCGCATCCGCCGGCGGGTCTTGGCGCGTTCAGGGGTGAAGGGGGCGGCGGATCCCGCCGCCCCCTTCGGGCGACGGCGAAGCTCGGCTGACCCGGGCATCCTCGTCGTCGTCATGATGTGTCCTCGTGTGTAGTCGCGGGAGAACCCGGAACTACTTGAGGTTCTCCAGGGCCTTGGCCTGTGCCGCCTTCAGGGCGTCGGTAGGAGTCATCGCGCCGCTCAGAGCATTCTGCACCGCGGTGTAGAGCTGCTCGGAGATGACGCTGTACTTGATTCCAAGGTTGTCGGCGGTGCGAGGCTTCGCGTCACCGACTGCGCCTGCCCAGAACTTGAGCGTCGGGTCGGCCTTGAGCTGAGCATCGATGCCAGCCTGGGTCGGGGCGATGTAGCCGAGCGCCGTAGCGCCTGCGCTGCCTTCAGTGAGGCACTTCACGATCTTCACCGACGTGGCGTAGCGCGAGGTGTCCTTCTGAACCGGGATGCTGATGAACTCGCCACCGGTCGGAGCAGGTGCGACTCCCCCGGCGATGCCGGGAACCTGGATCGACATGTAGCCGGCGGTGTCCGCGTCGCCCTTGAACCAGGAGCCGTTCTCAGCGAAGCCGAAATCACCGGTCTTGAACTCGTCCCAGCTCGTGCCCTGCGTGTTGGAGAGGACCGAGTTCGGGGCGAGCCCGTCCTTGACCCATCCGGTCCACAGTTCGAGAGCGGAGATCGCCTTCGGCGAGTCGAGAGCCGTGAGGTCAGCACCTGCGCCCCAGAACCACGGAAGGAACTGGAAGGAGCCCTCCTCGGTTCCGACCGCCGAGAACGTGATGCCCTTCTTGCCGGCAGCAACGATCTTCTGCAGCGCAGCCGTCAGCGACGGGTAGTCGGTGACGCTAGCGATGTCGACCCCGGCCGCGGCGAGCACGGTCGGGTTGTAGTACAGGCCGAGCGTGTTGGCGCCGACCGGCACTCCGTAGACGTCGCCGTCAATCTGACCGGCGCTCAGGATGTTCGGCGAAATGTCTGAGACATCCAGTCCGTTGTCCTTTGTCGTGGTGAGCAGGCCGGCGTCCGCGAGGGTCGAGACCTTCGGGTTGTCGACCATGGCGATGTCGGGAAGGTTCGACGCCGCAGTGGTGAGGTCCTTCACGGTGTCGCCGGTGTTGCCCGAGTTCCGCTCGATCGTGATGCCGAGATCCGTGGCGCAGGCGTTGACCGCCACCGCCCAGGTCGACGTGGCGTCACGGTCGGGGTACGGGTCCCACAGGCTGTAGGTGCCGCCGCCGGTGCTCGATGGTGTTGGGGTCGAGCAGGCAGCCAGGGCGGTGACGAGCGCTGTCGTCACCGCGAGCGTCACGCCGAAGCGCGCCGCGTTGTTGCGAGTGATCACGATATTCCTCTCTGAATACTGCGTGGGGTGCTTTCGAACCGGTTCGACAATAGTCCTCGCAAAGCCCGCGTGAAGCGGGCCTGCTTTAGGCCGTGCTTCCGCGGTCCCTCAATTCCGGTGCGATCAGATGCACGACGGCCGGGCCAGCGTGGCCCGGGTCGTTGATCCGACGAACCAGTTGCTCGACCGCCAAGCGACCGAGCACGTCGGGCGAACTCTCGACTGCCGTGTAGGGCAGCGAGAAGATCCGACCGAAGTCTGTGGAGTACAGGCTGACCACGGAGAGGTCCTCGGGGACCTTCACTCCGCGCGCCATCAGCACGAGCGGCAACGCCGCGATCGTCGCATCGTTGTGCACGACCAGCGCCGTCGCCGTCGGGCGCGCGTCGAGGATCGAGTTGATCGTGACGCCGATCGCCGGCTGCTGCGACTCGCCGTAGTAGGTATGGATGCGCATCCCGTAGCCGCCTGCGCGTTCGACCGCGGCATCCCGGAAGCGCCAGCCGTACGCCCCGCCGCGTTCGAAAACATGCTCGGGGGGGCTGATCAGCACGACCTCTTTGTGGCCGAGACCGTACAGGTGGTCAATGATCAGGCGCGCGGACTCGGCAAAGTCGAGGTCGAAAATGTCGAGACCCTCAACGTCGCCAGGAAGCCCAACTGTCGCGCCCGGCTGGCGCGCCGCCCGCAGCAGCCCGAGACGCGGGTCGGCGTGGGTGACGTCGAGCAGCACGACCCCGTCGACCATGTTTGACGAGGTGATGCGCTTCACAGCCGCAGCCCCGTCGGTGTCGGTGACGAACAGCACGTCGTAGCCGAGTTCGCGCGCCGCGTCCGACACGGAGCGGATGTACTGCAGCATGGCGGGCGCGAACTCGTCTTGGTGAAACTGGGAGAGCAGCCCGATCGACATCGTCTGCGAAGTGGCAAGCGCGCGGGCTCCGGCATTGACAGTGAAACCCAGGTCGGCGATCGCGGCCTCAATGCGGTCTTGAGTCGCACGCGAGATCGAGCGTTTGCCGGAGAGGGCGTACGAGACAGTGCTGCGCGACACGCCAGCGACACGTGCAACGTCTTCGATGGTTGCCATGTCGCCTCCTTGCGCACACTGTCGAGCGGATTCGTCGAACCGCTTCGTCGAACCGCTTCGATGAATGTAGCAACGGGGGAGCCATTCGGCAAGTACTGCTAGCTCCTACTAGCGTGACGCGGGTGAGCGATCCCGCCCGGCGTACGCCGAACATGTACGACGTCGCGGAGTTGGCGGGTGTGTCTCACCAGACCGTGTCACGCGTGCTCAACGGCGGCACCGGAGTACGGCCGACCACAACACGTCGGGTCGAAGACGCGATCCGCGAACTCGGATACCGCCCCAACCGGGCCGCCCGCACTCTGGCCACGCGTCGGAGTCGGGCGATCGGAATTCTCGCTCCGGCGAGCGCCGAGTTCGGTCCGATGAGCAGCTTGCACGCGATCGAACACGCAACTCGGGATGCCGGCTACCGCCCGCTGATCACGAGCGCGCCTGCCGATCCAGTGGCGGTGCGCGAGAGCCTGGAGTTCTTGCTCGATCAGTCGATCGAGGCTCTCGTGGTGATCGCTCCCTACACCTCGGTGCTCGGCGAACTCGATGTGCTCGGCGACGAACTCCCGGTCGTGGTCCTCAACACCGGCGAGACCCCCACTGGCGCCGCGGTCGCCGTTGATCAGGCGTCCGGGGCGCGACTGCTCGCTCGTCATCTGCTTGATCTGGGCCACCGTCGCATTCAACAGATCGCCGGACCCGCCGACTTCTTCGATGCGGCCCTGCGCCGCAGGGCCGTCGATTCGGTACTCACGGAAGCGGGCCTCGAGGTGCTTCCCGCGCTCTCGGGCGACTGGACCGCCGACTCTGGTTACGCCGCCGCGGCGGCTCTTGATCCGACCGCGACGGCGGTGGTCTGCGGCAATGATCAGATGGCTCTCGGCGTGATCCATGCCCTTTCCGACCTCGGGCGGCGAGTACCCGAGGAGGTCAGTGTGGTCGGGTTCGACGACATCCCGGAGTCGGCGCACAGCCTTCCCCCGCTCACCACCGTGCACCAGGACTTCGCCGAAGTCGGGCGACGGGCTGTCGCATTGCTGGTGGGTCGACTCGACGGGACTCCTGCCGAGGACGTCGACCCGTCCGTTGAACCGTGGCTCGTCGTTCGCGAATCGACCGCGCCACCGCGGCGCGAGGACGGCGAGCGCGGCCGCTAGCGCGCCCCGTGATGTGAGCGGTAACATCACTCGAACCCACGTCGAGGAGGACGAGCATGACCGACCAGCGAGCCACCATCACCGAGGGGCGCGCGAGCATCGGCATCGAGCTCGGCTCAACGCGGATCAAAGCGTGCCTGATCGGCGACGACCTCACCGAGGTGTTGGCCAGCGGAGTTCACGAGTGGGAGAACCAGCTCGTCGATGGGCTCTGGACCTACTCGATCGATGAGGTCTGGAGCGGACTCCAGGCCGCCTACGCCGACCTCGCGGCCGACGTCGAGCGGCGTTTCGGCGTTTCCCTCACGGCAGTGAAGGCACTCGGTGTCTCGGCGATGATGCACGGCTACCTGGCGTTGGACGCCGCAGGCGACCTGTTGGTGCCATTCCGTACCTGGCGCAACACCAACACCGGCGAGGCCGCGGCCGAACTCACCGAACTGTTCGGGGTCAACATCCCGTTGCGCTGGTCGATCGCCCACCTGCATCAAGCGGTGCGGGATGCCGAGCCGCATGTGCCGGCGATTACGAGCATCACCACCCTCGCCGGATATGTTCACGAACGGCTGACCGGCCGCCGGGTGCTGGGCGTCGGGGATGCATCGGGGATGTTCCCGGTCGACCCCGCGACCCGCGACTACGACGCCGACCTGCTCGCCCGGTATGACCGACTCGCCGCGGGTTCGCTTCGGCCACTGCGCGAGCTGTTGCCCGAGGTGCTCGTCGCGGGAGTCTCTGCGGGCGAACTCACCGCCGAAGGTGCAGCACTTCTCGACCCGACAGGCGCCCTGAAGCCAGGCGCCATCCTCGCGCCGCCCGAAGGAGACGCGGGCACCGGCATGGTCGCCACGAGCGCGGTCGCCCCGCGCACCGGCAACGTGAGCGCCGGCACCAGCATCTTCGCGATGGTCGTACTCGAGCGCCCGCTCACCGAGGCGCACCACGAACTGGATGTCGTCACGACTCCGGCAGGCGACCCGGTCGCGATGGTTCATTGCAACAACGGCGCGAGCGAACTCGCCGCCTGGGTCGGGATGTTCACCCGCTTCGCCGCGGCTTCGGGGGCGTCAGCAGAAGCCGACAACGTGTACGAAACGCTGTTCCGTGAAGCCCTCGACGGCGAACCGGATGCCGGCGGGTTGCTCGCCTACAACCACTTGGCCGGCGAACCGATCGCCGGCCTCTCCGAGGGTCGGCCGCTTTTCGTACGCACCCCCGACAGCAGGTTCACCCTGGCCAACGCCATCCGCTCGCAGTTGTACGGAGTGTTCGCGACGCTGAGCCTCGGGATGCGCGTGCTCGCCGACGAGGGCGTGCAGCTCGATCGGATGTACGCGCACGGCGGGATGTTTCGCACCACCGGGGTCGCCCAGCGTTTCCTGGCGGCGGCGCTCGATGCGCCCGTCACTGTCGCCGAGACCGCTTCCGAGGGCGGAGCGTGGGGCGCCGCTGTGCTCGCCGCCTACGCCGCCGATCCGGGGAGCCTCGACCTCACGACCTACCTCCGCGAGAGGGTATTCGCCGGCTCCGAGTCGCAGGCCGTTGAGCCCGACCCGGCCGATGTCGCGGGTTTCGCCGACTACCTCGCGCGCTACCGTGCCGGCCTCGCGATCGAACGCACAGCCGTCGAGGTGCTGAAGCCGGCATCCCGCTCGACTCCCGAACTCGAGGATGCGATCAGCGCCACCCGCGAGAAGGTGGCCCGTCTGCACGCCGAACTCGTCAAGTACGGCTTGGTGATCTGGACCGGCGGCAACATCTCCGAACGCGTCCCCGGCGCCGACCTGTTCGTGATCAAGCCGTCCGGCGTCGGGTACGACGACCTGACCCCTGAGAACCAGATCCTCTGCGATCTCGACGGCAACGTCATCGCGGGCTCCCCCGGCAGCGACCGCTCCCCGTCGAGCGACACCGCCGCGCACGCCTACGTGTACCGCAACCTGCCGCACGTCGGCGGTGTCGTGCACACCCACTCCAGCTACGCGACAGCCTGGGCCGCGCGCGGCGAAAGCATCCCGTGCGTGATCACCGCCATGGCCGACGAGTTCGGCGGCGACATCCCGGTCGGACCGTTCGCGATCATCGGCGACGACTCGATCGGCCGCGGCATCGTCGAGACTCTCGATGGCCACCGGTCGCGCGCCGTGCTGATGCAGAACCACGGTGTCTTCACGATCGGCAAGGACGCGACGGATGCCGTCAAGGCCGCCGTGATGTGCGAAGACGTCGCGCGCACCATCCACCTCGCCCGCCAACTCGGACCCGTCATCGCGATCCCCCAGGATCGCATCGACGCCCTCTTCGACCGCTACCAGAATGTCTACGGCCAGAAGCCGCAAGGAGACCCCGCATGACCAGTCGCAGCATCGTTCCCGACCTGAAGCAGAAGCAGGTCTGGTTCCTCACCGGCAGCCAGGGCCTCTACGGCGAGGAGACGCTCAAGCAGGTCGCGACCCAGTCACAGGCTGTCGCGGCCGGCCTTCAGGGCTCAACCGACATCCCGGTCACCGTCGTCTGGAAGCCCGTGCTGACCGATAGCGACAGCATTCGACGGTTGATGCTCGAGGTGAATGCGAACGACGACGTGATCGGCGTCATCGCCTGGATGCACACCTTCTCGCCCGCGAAGATGTGGATCGCCGGACTCGACGCGCTCGCGAAACCCCTGCTGCATCTGCACACTCAGGCCAACGTCGACCTGCCCTGGGGTGAGATCGACTTCGACTTCATGAACCTCAACCAGGCCGCGCACGGCGACCGCGAATTCGGCTACATCGAGAGCCGGATGGC
>JBDTNW010000013.1:0-12834 GCA_039933575.1 Pseudolysinimonas sp.
CCGAGCAAACCCGATACGAGCAGGATGACAAGGATGATCACCGCGTCGGTCCAGTCACCGAGAACGCCCGACAGAATCGTGGCGCCGATCAGGATCAACTCGATCGGGCTGAGAAACTGCCGCGCGAGCAACCGGGCGATCGACACATTGTCGCGCTCATCGAGTGTGTTCGGCCCCACCCGGGTCAGCGTGGCTGCCGCTTCGTCCGGGGTCAGCCCGTCAGTGCGGGAGTGCAGCGCGTCGAGCAGGTCAGGCGCGGGGACGCTCCAAAAGGCGTCGGGAATCAATCAGGCTCCGCATCCTTCGTGATCGGTCGCTCGCCGATGGCGGTCCCCGGCACTACGCCTGAGCCCGGGACGTGCTTCTCGCGCTCGGTGACCAGCCACGCCGGCCGGTCGGCCAGAAGGTCACGGATCTCAACGGATGTCATCGAGTCGCTGACCCCGGCCCGCGCCAGCGCCGAGTTCGAGACGCCGAGGCGATAAGCGACCTCGCTGCGGGGATGCGGTCCTTCCTTACGCAGGATTGCCAGCCACTCGGGCGGGTCGGCTTGAAGCGCCTCGACGGCATCCCGTGAGATGGGCGTGGACTGGAACTCGGCCGGCGTCGCCGGAAAGAACACGCCGAGCTTCTGTGCCGCAGTCTCGGGCTTGAGCAGTTGTTGCTTGGGCGGCTTCGGCTGCTGGCGGCGGTCTTCGCGCGGGGCGTCGGTCATGCTCCCGAGCGTACGTTGCTCGCGATTAGCCTGAGTGCATGCCCGATCCACTCTTCGTCGCCTTCGTGCCGGGAGTGACCCCCGGTAAATGGGAGCGCGTCTGGCGGGAGCGCCGGCCGATCGGTCGCCTGGAGCTCGTACCTCTCCCCCAGTCGGCGGCTTTCGCGGCCCTGCACGACGGCACAGCGCACATGGCGATCCTGCGCGACACCCCGGCGACCGACGACCTGAACGCGATCGAGCTGTACCGCGAGCAGCCGGTCGTCGTGGCACCGAAGGGCTCCCTCGTGGCGTCGCTCGACGTGGTTGACCTGGCCGACCTGGCCGACGAGAACGTGTTACCCGTCGACCTGCTCACCGGGAGCGGTGAGGATGCGGTCGATCTCGTCGCAGCAAATGTCGGTGTCGCCGTCATGCCCCAGTCCGTTGCACGGATGCTCTCGCGCAAAGACGTCGTCGCCCGCCCCCTGCGTGATGCCCCCGAAACCGCGATCTCACTCGTGTGGCCAAAAGATGGGGCGCATCCACTCTGCGATGTGTTTGTCGGCATCGTGCGCGGCCGGACGGCGAACAGTTCCCGCGGTTAGGTTGGGATCATGAACAACCGTGCCGGGCGTATCGCCCTGATCGTCGTCGGCGTGATCGCACTCCTCGTCGGTGGGGTCTGGATCGGGCAGGGGCTCAACCTGATCCCCGGCAGCTTCATGACCGGCAGTCAGATGTGGCTCGAGATCGGGGTGATCGTCGCTGTGGTCGGCGTCTTCCTGGTGGCGTTCGGGATCCGTGGGCGAAAGAAGAATCGCCCCGAAAGTTGAGGGGCGGCTTTTCGTCGACCTCATTGCAAACCAGAGGATCGAGCGGCTGGTCGCGGACCACTGCGGAATCCACGGCCACAGCCTTCGAGTGTTCATTTCGAGGGTCCGCCCGGATGACGCCAGAGTGCGCATCGCAGCACGAAAACCCGACTCGAAGCGCCGCGGATCGAATGGTCCGGCGCTCGATATCGGCCAGGAACGCACTGCATAGTCGATGTGGCAGAGCACGGCGAATGAGTCGGATTGGGCGATCATCCGAACCAGCTCGCCCAGATATCGCTCCATAACCTCGTCGGCGGGTCGAGTTCGGTACAGCGTCGTCGGTTCGGTCCGGGAGCCGCCATCGACTGGCACCATGTGCAATGACCCGTTCACGCGGTCGATTACTCCGCTCGCCAGCAGGCGCTCGGCGAAGGGGTTGGGCAGGTGCGGTTGCCCGAACTCGACCCCGGTCAGAATGCGGAGTTCGGGAAAGTCGATGCGGCACTCGGCGATCGCTTCGAGGTATCCCGCCACATCGAACTCCGGCAGCCGCACGTGGCCGGTTGGATCGACGTACTTCTGCGCGTGGGAACCGATGTCGCCACTCTCGACGACCCATTCGTCGGAGACGTCAAGATGTTCGGTGAACACGAGCGCCGGAAGCCCGATCCGGACCGCCTGCTCGCACGTGCGGCGCATCGAACCGACGGATGCTGGGTCTGAGCCCGCATCCCACGACCACTCACTGTGCACGTGGGCATCGGCGGGGAGGGTGCTCACGCCCACGATCTTAAGGTGACGACGAGGTTGAGCGGGCTCGCCGGAGCGGCCTAGATTCGCCGAGTTTCGTACGCCCACATCGCCAGCTCGACTCGATTGCGAGCACCGAGCTTGAGCATCACGCTCGCCAGGTGAGTCTTGACCGTCCCGAGGCTGACGAACAGGTCGCTGGCAATCTCAGCATTGGTCCAGCCACGGGCGACGGCCAACAGCACTTGCTCCTCGCGCGGAGTCAACGGCTCGCTCGGCACCACGGTCGGCCCCGCCTCACGCGCATCGGCGAAGGCGGCAAGCAGTCGCACTGTCACGCTGGGGTCGATCAGCGCGTCACCCGCGGCAGCGGCATGCACGGCTTGGGTCAGCAGTGCAGGCCCGGCATCCTTGAGCAGAAACCCGCGGGCGCCGGCCTTGAGTGCGGCGTGGACGTACTCGTCCAAGTCGAAGGTGGTGATCACGACGATCGCCAACGGTTCGACCACATCCGGTCCGGCCAGCTGGCGGGTTGCTTCGATACCGTCTAGCACGGGCATGCGAATGTCGAAGAGGCCGACATCGGGGCTCAGCGCCCGGGCCATCGTGACAGCTTCGAGACCGGTGCTGGCCTGGCCGACGACGTCGATATCCGGCTGAGCGTCGAGGATCCGCGCCAGACCGATGCGCACGATCGGTTGGTCGTCAGCGATGAGGACGCGGATCATCCAGCGTCGGCTTTCACGGGCAGCTCGGCGGTCACGGCCCAGCCGCCGGCAGGGTCAGGACCGGCCACCACCGTGCCACCCAGGAGGGCCGCGCGTTCGCTCATGCCGACCAGCCCGAAGCCGCCCGATGCGATGGTGCGCGGGGCGACCGCCTGTCCGTCGTCGTGGACACGCACGTGCACCCGCTCCGCATCGACCGCCACGGTGACCGAGATCCTCGTCGCCCCGACCGCATGGCGACGGGCGTTCGTGATGGACTCCTGAACCAGCCGGTACACGGCGTTCCCGATGGGAGCGGGCACCGCCTCCGGCTCGCCCACCAAAGTCAAAGCAACAGGCAGACCATCGCCGTCGGCCAACGCCTGCAACTGGGCCAAACCCGGACTAGGAAAGCGAGCGCCCGGCTCTTTGTCGCGCAACACCCCCACCATGGACCGCATCTCACCGAGTGCGAGGCGGGCTTCCGATTCGATCACCCGGAGGGCCTCGTCGGCCGCAGCCGGGTTGCTGGCAGCGGTTGCCAGCCCGGCCTGCGCTTGCACAGCAATCGCCGAGACGTGATGGGCGACGACATCGTGCAGATCGCGGGCCAAACGCTCACGCTCCTGCAGTCGCACCTGCGCGAGCCGCTCGACCCGGACGGCTGCCCGATACCGGAAGACGATGCCGAGCGCGACGACCGCCGTGACGATCGCGATGGCTCCAATCAGGTCGCTCGGGGTCTGCTCGCCGGCGCCCAAAGCGCGGAGCATCGAGACCAGGAACACCCCACCACCCAGGAAGAGATCGCGGCCCGAGCCCCACCGGACCAGGGCGTACAGCAACAGCAGGGCACAGGCCATCGTGTAGAGGCCGAGCGGTGGCGTGCCGGAAAGTTGGCGCACAGTGTCGAAGATGATGGAGGCCCCGAAGGCGATCACCACCATCACTCCTGGGTGGGTGCGACGCCAGAGCAAGGTGGCGATCATCCCAAGTTCGAGGATGACCGTTGGCCACAGCCACGGCTCGGCCGGGCGAACGAAGCCTTCAAGGATCGCCAGCACGGAGAGCACGCTGACGAGTACCCAGTCGCGCCAGAGCTGCGCCGGGGCACCGGGAGCTCGCGGCAGCTGCCAGGCCCGGAAGATGGAGGCCACGGCTGAATCCTAAGAGGTGGGTCGACGGCGGATGATCCACTCCGCGATGACGAGGTTGATCACCCAGCCGGCGATCATCGGCACGGGCTTGGTCGCGTCCGCGGCGGCTCCCGCGATGAGCAGCCACGCCAGGAAGGTGAACAGCTGGGTGCCGGCGCCGATGCCGATCGCGTAGCCGCGCATCATCCACGCCCGATGGGTGCTGAAGTCGCGGCGGAGCACAGCCCGCAGGGCGAGCAGGATCGAGGCGATCATCCCGAGTCCGAAGATCCAGCGAGCGGCGGGCAGAGCCCCGTAGTCGTGAGCGGGCAGGGCATAGAAAGTGGTCATCCACAGCCCCGAGGCCGCCGCGGTGATCCCCATCGGCACCAGGATGCGCCCCGAGACGCGGTGCCAGCGGGGAACTCGCCGCCGAAAGCTCGGTTGGAATTGGAATGCTCCCAATAGGCAGTAGATCGTGGCGCTGATGATATGGATGATCACCGGCAACGGCATCCCGGTGAAGCGCGCGTTGTCGGGCGTCGTTTCCACCCCGAGCGCCAACGAGGACACCCGCATTGCCCCGGCGATCACCGGCACCAGACTCAGCAGCACCAGGCCGGTGGGGATCATCCATTGGTAGGTACGTCGCTTGCGGGCGACCGGGACAAGAGTCGAAGTTTCAGCCATAGAGCGATCGTCGCTTGGACGTCGCTGCTGCAGATCAGCCGAATGGCCACACCTTGCCGGCCATCAGAGGCCGCTGACCTCGCGTGCCGACGCCCGCTTGTCCAGCCGCTTATGCGGCTTCGATGCTCCACAGCATTCGCTCGACGCGCTTGAAGCCGCCCTGGTCCTCACTAGGCGCGGTGCCCGCTGCGACGACGAACGATTTCTTGAAATAGAAGAAGCCGACCAAAATGTCGCGTCGGTCGCCACGAATAGTGGCAAACGCCTTGGGCGTGTCTCCCGCCACCGTCAGCACGGCTAGGCTCTCGGAGTTTTGCATGCCCACGCCCTTCGCCCACTCACGAACGGCCGCAGTGATGACTTCGGGAAGCGCGTCCTTCTTGGTTCGAGCCTGATAAACAACAATGTTGATTCGTAGCCCGCTGTTATCGCTGGAGCTGAGCGTGTACTCGCGCCCATCGACGGTTGATCCCCAGCCATCGGGAAGCTCGATCAGGAATGCGTCGGGTACATCGATGTGCGGCAACGGTGTCTCCGGGTCCTATCAGTCAGTCGAGTCGAGTCGAGTCGAGTGCGACCATTTCAGAATCGCCCCGCAGGAGGCTGCGGTCAACTCCCACAACGGGGTTCACCTTTTTGGGGCGGCCAGCGCGGGCGTTCGGCGCTGGCAGGGTGCTTCAAAGTCGGGCTGACAGGATTTGAACCTGCGACCCCCTGACCCCCAGTCAGGTGCGCTACCAAGCTGCGCCACAGCCCGTGGCATGCGCCGCGAACGGCACGAAGAGCGAGTCTACCGGGTCGTGGGCTGGTTCGAAGAAGCGTCGGGTCGGCGGTCGCTGTTGGCGCCGCCGGTAGCCTCGGCACATGACCGACTGGCGCACCGACCGAATTGGAGCAGCCATTCGCGGCGAAAACCCGACGGTCATGTTCGAGCTGACGAGCGGCTGGGCGGTGATCGGTGACGCGCAGTTTCTGCCCGGATACTGCGTGATGTTGAGTCGCAACATCGAAGCCACGAAACTCGCTGACCTGTCTCGAAGCGAACGCGTGCAGTTTCTCGCTGACACCGACCTCCTTTCGACAGCGGTCGGCCACGCGTGCGCAGAGCTCGACTCCGCGTTTCGACGGACCAACATCGACATTCTCGGCAACGCTGATCCGTTCGTGCATGCTCACGTCTTTCCGCGTTATGACTGGGAACCCGCAGAACTCGTCTGGCGACCGGTCTGGCTCTACCCCATCGAAAATTGGGGGGATCCCGTGACGGCGTTGGGCCGGCAGCACGACGAGTTGCGCAGCGCGATCACCGCACACCTGGTGCGTCTCGCCAGCGAGGCGGGTGCGATTTGCGGCTGAGACGGACAGTCAGCTTGCCGGCTTCGCGGGCCGCGGGAATGCCGTGCGCATCGCATCCCCGGTCAGGATGTCGCCCACGCCGATCAGCAGCAGGCTGAAGACGATCTGCTCGATGGTCATCCAGAGCGGGTACAGGCCCGGGATCGCCGCGATCACCAGGGTGACGATCGGGAAGATCCGACTGAACAGCCGCAGCCGCGAATACGCCCAGTACCAACCGAGCGATGCGCGCCAGGCGAAGTAGAGCAGGGTCGCGGTGATGGCGAGCACGGCAATGCCGCGGAACCAGACGGCCCACTGCTGCGGCACCCCGTTCACGGTCAGCACGATCGCGATGATGATCGCCGCCAGGCCAACCACGATCTCGGCGGCGAGAATCCAGAGGATGCCGTCGAACCCGCGACGGGCTTTCGGATGCTGCGACAGGTCAACGCGACGGCCTGCGATTCGCCCTCCGGCTAGGCGGTCGAGGCGCAAGAAAAGCGGCTCGAAGGGGCGCAGCAATCGGGTGGCCAGCTCTAGCAGACTCATGCGGTCACTTTCTGATCGTGCGTTCGAGTTCGCCATCGCGGAACACCTCGGCGATCGTCGGTGCGTCGTCTGGCCGCGACACGACCTCGATGCCATCGCCGGCCCGGATGCTGCCATTGCGCAGTACGCGGAGATACGTTCCCGGGCGCGCGGCCAGTTGAAACCGCTTGACCCAACCGCGCTCTAGGTCGGTGCCGTACTGGGCTCCGACCCAGCGCGCGAAGGTCTGGCACGGCCGACGCGGAAACGTCACCTCGAGTTCCACGGCGTTGTCGCCGACCCCGATGCGCCAGCGCTCGCCGACTCGCGCACCGCTCAGGTCGATGCCAGCGACCCGCAAGTTCTCGCCAAACCATCCCGGCCTGAGTTCGCCCGGGGCTCGCTCGCCCCACCGTTCCAACAGTTCGGCGGCCCACCAATCGGCATCCTCGTTGGAATAGGCGTAAAGCGCGGCGTCGAGGCCGCCGTGATTCTCGCGGTCAGCCTGCACATCGGCGTAGGCGCCGTAAGGGCCGATCTTGACCGCACCATCCTGCGGTCGTTTGTCGATCGCGGTCGTGCCGACCACGCCGGCGTCATCGTGCAACTCACTCACGACGCAGATGGCGAGAAGTGAGGGCACCCCTCGATCCTACAAAAGCACATACACGGCAGGATCGCGTCAGCGGGAAGCTGCACCAGGATGCACGGGCGACCAGGCGCCCCATATTGCCCGGCCTAAACTGGGTGGATGCAACGCACGACACCGCCATTCAGGGCCGACCAGGTCGGTAGCTTCCTCCGTACCGCCGCCATCAAAGAGGCCCGCGCCGAGCACGAGGCCGGATCGCTCGACGCCGCTGGGCTCAAGACGATCGAAGACCGCGAGATCATCGACCTGATCCACGAGCAAGAGTCGGCGGGTTTGAAGCTCGCCACCGACGGAGAGTTCCGTCGCTCCTGGTGGCACTTCGACTTCATCGGGTTCCTCGATGGGGTCGACATCATCGAGATAGACCACGGCATCCAGTTCCATGGCGTACAGACCAAGCCGAAGAGCCCGGCGGTCGTCGGCAAGATCGGATTCCCCGCCGACCACCCGTTCCTCGACCACTTCCGATTCCTGGCAGCGAACACCTCGGTCACCCCGAAGATGACGATCCCGTCGCCGACGGTCGTTCATTGGCGAGCCGAGAACGCCGACATCTCGTCTGAGTTCTACGCAAACCGTGACGCCATCCTCGACGACCTCGCCGCTGCCTACCGCGCCGCGGTGCAAGCGTTCTATGACGCGGGATGCCGCTACCTCCAGTTCGACGACACCACCTGGGCCTACCTCTGCTCGCAGGCCGAGATCGAGAAGGCCGCCGGCCGCGGGGTCGATGTCGAGGGCATCGGCGACAAATACGTGAAGCTCATCAACGACTCGATCCGCGACAAGCCCGCCGACATGGTCATCACGACGCACGTCTGTCGCGGCAACTTCAAATCGACCTGGATCTCGTCGGGCGGCTATGAGCCCGTTGCCGAATATCTGCTCGCCGGCTGCAACTACGACGGCTACTTCCTGGAATACGACAGCGAACGGGCCGGTGGATTCGAGCCGCTGCGTTTCCTGCCGAAGGGCAACAAGGTCGTCGTGCTCGGACTGATCACCTCCAAGAGCGGCGATCTCGAAGACCCCGAAGACGTCAAGAAGCGCATCGCCGAAGCGAGCGAGTTCGTCGCAATCGACCAACTCGCCCTCAGCCCGCAGTGCGGGTTCGCCTCCACTGAGGAAGGCAACGTGCTGACCGAAGCCCAAGAGTGGGCAAAGGTGCGCGAAATCGTGGACCTCGCTCGGGAGGTCTGGAGCTAAATCAGCCTGTCACAGGAGGTCTGGGCTTAGCAGGGATACACTCGCGGCCTGCTCTTCGTGAACTTCACGCGAGCGCACGGCGCACCGCCGGTGAGCACGCCTCGGCGTGAGAAAGGGGGCCGCATGGCTTCCTCGAAGAAATCCAAGCAGTCCAAGACGATCAAGAAGCTCCGGTCCGAGCTGAAGGACGTCGCAAAGGTGGCCCGCAAGGCTGTCAAGCGCAGTCGCGCGGCGGCGAAAGATGCTGTCAAGGCGACCAAGGCCGCGAAGAAGCGCGTGAAGACTGCGATGAACCCGAAGTCGACCAGTCGGACGGCTCCCAAGACAGTCACGAAGCCTGCCGCTCAGAGCTCACACAGCACCGCCGCTGGCCGGGCCGACGCGACGCCGCGCTCGAACAGTGCTCCGACGACCGCCGCGCCGGTGACCTCGGCGACCAGCTGAACTAGCCCCTGACCAGCTGAACTAGCCTCTAACGCTTGCGCTTCTCGCGCACGCGCATGTTCACGATGACCGGCGTTCCCTCGAACCCGTAGACCTCACGCAGCCGGCGCTGAATGAAGCGACGGTAGCCGGGGTCGAGGAATCCCGTGGTGAACAACACGAATGTGGGCGGACGGGTCGCGGCCTGGGTTCCGAACAGGATCCGGGGTTGCTTCCCGCCGCGCACCGGGTGCGGATGCTCCGCCGTGATCTCGGCGAGCAGTGCGTTGAACTTGCCGGTCGGGATGCGGGTGTCCCACGATGCGAGTGCCGTTTCGATGGCGGGCACCAACTTCTCGAGGTGACGACCCGTTCGCGCCGAGATGTTGACGCGCGGAGCCCAGGCGACGTGATCGAGGTCTTGCTCGATCTCACGTTCGAGGTACCGCCGGCGCTCGTCGTCGAGCAGATCCCATTTGTTGAAGGCGAGCACGAGCGCGCGGCCCGAGTCGAGCACGAGTTCGATGATGCGCAAATCTTGGGTCGAAACCGGTTCGGTGACATCGATCACGACGACCGCGACCTCGGCCTTCTCGAGCGCCGTCGAGGTGCGCAGCGACGCGTAGAAATCAGCGCCGTGCTGGAGGTGCACCCGCTTGCGGATTCCGGCGGTGTCGACGAAGGTCCAGATCTTGCCCGCGAGTTCGACTTGCTCGTCGACCGGATCGCGCGTGGTGCCGGCGACTGAGTCGACGACGACACGTTCCTCGCCCGCGGCCTTGTTGAGCAGACTCGACTTTCCGACGTTCGGGCGACCGAGGAGCGCGACTCGGCGCGGTCCGCCGATCTCTTGTTTGGCGACGGCCGACACCTGCGGCAGCAGCCTCATCACCTCGTCGAGAACATCCGCGACACCGCGACCGTGGATCGCCGAAACCGGCCACGGTTGACCCAGGCCGAGGCTCCAGAGTTCGGCGGCCAGTGAATCCTTGACCGCGTCGTCGGACTTGTTGGCGACCAGGATGACGGGACGTTTCGCCGCACGCAGCATCTTCACGACGTGTTCGTCGGTCGAGGTCGCACCGACATTGATGTCGACGACGAAGATCACGGCATCCGCGAGGTCGACCGCGATCTCAGCCTGGGCGGCAACGGAGGCGTTGATGCCCTGCGCGTCGGGCTCCCATCCACCGGTATCGACGAGCGTAAACCGGCGGCCGAGCCACTCTGCTTTGTACGAGACGCGGTCGCGAGTGACACCAGGCACGTCTTCGACGACAGCTTCGCGCCGGCCGAGGATGCGGTTGACGAGCGCCGACTTGCCGACGTTCGGGCGACCGACGATCGCCAGCACCGGAAGTGCCGGCAGGTAGGTGATGCCGTCGGGGCCGGCCTCGGATACTTCGAGCAGGTCGAGGTCTTCGTCGTCGAGGTCGTAGTCGGCAAGCCCCGACCGGAGTGCCGCGGCACGCTGTTCGGCGACCTCGTCATCCAGGTCGTCGAGGCGCTGCGCGAGTTCGGGGTCAGCGTCGGCGACGAACTCGTCGTCGGGATCGGGGCCGGGAGGGGTGGTGCTCATGTGGGTGCTACTTCCGCTGCTTGAGCTGCGATAACTGCGCGAGCTGAGTTGACGAGGTCGAGCACGGCTTGCACCGTCTGCTCGAAGTCGAGGTTGGTGGAGTCGAGGGTCGTCACGCCGGGGGCTGCCGTCAGAAAGTCGACGACCGTGGCATCCCGTTTGTCGCGCTCACGCAATTGGGATGCCGTGTTCGCCGCATCCGGGGCGAGTTCGCGTGCGCGGCGCGCGATCCGCACGTCTTCGTCGGCGGTGAGCAGGATGCGCACGTGCGCATCCGGGGCGACAACGGTGGTGATGTCACGGCCTTCGGTGACGACGCCGGGTGCCGAAGTCGCCGCCATCGTGGTGCGGAACATCTCATTGAGACGCACCCGCACCTCAGGAATGCGTGCGACATCGCTGACGACTGCGGTGATGCGCGGCTCGCGGATGGCGTGGGTCACGTCAGTGCCACCGACCGTGACCTTGGTCTCGTGCTCATCTGCAATGGTCGCGTAGTCGAGGTCGTCAACGGCGGCGATCACGGCAGCCGAGTCAGTGGGATCCAGCCCGCGTTCGAGAGCCAGCCAGGTCAGCGCACGGTAGGCGGCACCGGTGTCGAGAAAGTCAAAGCCCAGACGGGATGCGGCGGCACGGCTCACGCTCGACTTGCCACTGCCTGCCGGGCCGTCGATGGCCACCACGATGACGGTCATCGCCGACTCTCCGCAAGGGCCCAGCCACGACCGGTCAGCGCTTCGGCGAGCTGGTGAGCGACCTCGGGCAGCACCGCGATCTCGGCGAACCCGATCTGCGCATTGGGTGAGTGCTCGAGGCGGAAGTCTTCGAGGTTCACGCCCTCTTCGCCGATCTCGGTCAGTAGCCGCGCCAACTCCCCCGGTTCGTCGGCAACCTGCACGACGAGCGTCGCGTACCGCGCATCGCCGCCGTGCTTACCGGGGATGCGAGCGACGCCCTGGTTGCCTCGAGTCAGCATTGCGGCGACCCGGGTCGGGGCGCCGGGCGCTTCGGGGCGTTCGAGAGCGTCGATGACGCCGTCAAGATCGTGGCGGAATTCCTCAAGGATGTGCGCGACCGGGCCGGCGTTGGCGGCCAGAATCTGGATCCACAACTCGGGGTCGCTCGCGGCAATGCGAGTCGTGTCGCGCAGACCCTGACCGGCCAGAGCTGACACTGCCTCCTGGCCGTCGAGCAGGCGGGCAGCGAGCAACGACGCAATCACCTGGGGCACGTGCGAGACCAGTGCGACGCCGCGGTCGTGCTCGTCAGGGTCGAGCCGAATCGGCACCGAACCGAGATCGAGCGCGAGGTCTTCCAGCATCCGCTCCTGCTCCACGGTCGAGCCCGCGTGCGGCGCGATCACCCAGGGGCGACCGAGGAAAATGTCGGCACGGGCAGACATCGCGCCGCCTCTTTCGCGTCCCGCCATCGGATGCGACCCGAGGTAGCGCGCAACATCAGCGCCTCGCGCGACCAGTTCAGAAAGAATGCCAGCCTTGACGCTCGCGACGTCGGTCACCAGCGCCTCGGGGTGAGCGCTCAGCTCGGCCGCCACAACTTCAGCTGTCGAGTCGGGCGACACCGCGACAATCACGAGAGCGGGAGAGTCGTCGGACGTCGCCTCGCGGCCGGCCCCGTAGTCGACAGCGAGCCGCAGTGCCGCGGGCGAACGGTTAGCGAGCACGACATCCACCCCTTGCTCGCGGAGCGCGAGACCGATGCTGGTGCCCAGCAGCCCGGTGCCGACGATGCGCACCTGGCCATTCAGGCGTGCAGCGTTCATCGGATCAATCCTGTGGTGTGAGAGGCCCCGTTGTGGGTGCGGTGCGAGATGCCAGTGCGAGCACCTGGCCGAGTTCGAGTTTACTCAGCTCTCGGGTGTGACCCTGCCGAAGGGTGCCCAGATGCAACGGACCGAACTGCCGGCGCACCAGCTCTTCGACCGGGTGGCCCACGGCATCCAACATGCGGCGCACGACGCGATTGCGGCCGGAATGCAGAGTGATTTCGACGATGCTGCGCCCCTTCGAGGGCTCCCCCACCAGACGCGCGCGGTCGGCGACGACCGGTCCGTCGTCGAGGTCGACCCCCTTGCGCAGCTTCGCCAGAGTGGCCGGAAGCACCTCGCCGCGCACCGTCGCGATATAGGTCTTTTCGACGCCGAACGAGGGATGCGACAGCACCTGCGCCACTTCGCCATCGTTGGTGAGAATTAGCAGACCGCTCGTGTCGGCATCCAGTCGGCCGACGTTGAACAGTCGCTCCTCGAAGTCGGCGACGAACTGAGTCAGATCGGGGCGACCGCTCTCGTCG
>JBDTNW010000014.1:0-12367 GCA_039933575.1 Pseudolysinimonas sp.
CGCCGCCAGCGGTGAGGCCGGCGATGCGATCCTCGACAGCATCCTTCGCCGTCAGCAACAGAACCGGGGCATCGTTGCCCGCCTCGCGCAGCCTGCGCAGCACAGTGAGCCCATCGATTCCCGGCATCATGATGTCGAGCACCACGACATCCGGCGGAGTCTCGCGCGCCAACTTCAGCGCCGTCTGACCGTCGTTCGCGACCCGGGTGTCCCACCCTTCGGCCCGCAACGCCATGCGTAGCATGTCGGCGAGCATCGCCTCGTCGTCGACGACCAGGGCGCGAATCGGGGAACCGTCGGCTCGGGTTAGCGTTGCTGTCACTGGGCTATAAGACTGCTGCTTCCTATGCTTCTGCTGTGCGTCGGGGTAAAGAGCATTCGCGCGAGCCAAAGGAGCGGGGACCCCTACCCCGATTGACTCGCGCGAACGCTCTTCACCCCTCTTGCGCGATCGGCTGGCCCAACGCATCCCGGAGTTCTTGGGGGGTGAGGGGGTAGCCGAATGCCTTCGTGTGGGCTTGGAAACCTCGGCCCGTGGCGAGAGGGCCGGTGGGGATGGGTTCGAAACCCAGGTCGTCGACCAGTTGAGCTACCTCGGCTACGGCAGCCTTGTCATCCCCAGCTATCGCCAACGCGACGCGGCCGGGGGCGCCCGTTGGCATCCCTCGCTCGTCGAGGTCGTGGTAGCCGAGATGGCTGAAGGCTTTCACGACCCGCGCGCCGGGCAGCAGGTCGGCGACGACTTCGCTCGTGCCACGCGGGTCGGTGGTGAATTCGGGGAGGTGGCCGTCGACGGGTTCCCAGAAATTCGTCGAGTCGATCACCAGCTTTCCCACGAGCAGATCGACCGGCAGCGAGCGCACTTTGCCGAGCGGCAGGGCCAGGATGATGACATCCGCTTCCTCGATCACCTCGGGGGTCGTCGCGGCTTCGGCTCCCGGCGCGAGCACCTCGATGATCAGAGCGATGCGCTCGGCCGAACCGGAAGCCGAGATCAGCACCCGGTGTCCGGCCGCGAGCGCCAGCCGAGCAAGGACGGTCCCGACTTTTCCCGCGCCGAGGATGCCGATAACGGGCGGACTCGAAGGCATCCCTCGAGTTTATGAGGGGGCGCGCTAGGGTCGCAGCATGGCCGAGTCCGGGGATCTGACCGAGGCGCGCGTCGCCGTGTACATCGACTTCGACAACGTCGTCATCTCTCGCTACGACCAGTTGCACGGCCGCAACGCCTGGCGCAACGATGAGGCGCGCAGCAACGATCCGAAGCTGGCGAGCAAGCTCGATGTCGCCCGCGTCGACATCGGCGCCATCCTCGACTACGCGTCGTCGTTCGGCACTGTCGCGCTGAGTCGCGCGTATGCCGACTGGTCGGTGCCGGCCAACGCGGCCTACCGCCGACAGCTCGTCGACCGCGCAATCGACCTCACTCAGCTGTTTCCCGCATCCAGTACCAAGAACGGGGCAGACATCCGGCTTGCCGTTGACGTGATCGACGACCTGTTCCGGTTGCCGGACATCACTCACGTTGTCGTGGTTGCGGGCGACTCTGACTACATCCCGCTCGTTCAGCGCTGCAAGCGCATGGGCCGCATCGTCATCGGGATCGGGGTCTCGGGGTCGACGAGCCAGGCGCTCATGTCTGCGCTCGATGAGTTCGAATCGTATGACGCGATCCAGCGCGAGGAAGCGGTCGCCGTCATTGCCGCCCCCATCGCAGCCTCCAAGACGCGCGCCGAGCCGACCGGGGTCGACCCGGTGAGCGAGACCGTCGCCCCGCCCGCGATGACGACGGATGACGCCTCGCGGCTGCTCGTGCGCGCGATCGGCCTGAGCAGTGCGAAGGCGGGAGTCGACGAATGGCTGAACGCCTCCGCGCTCAAGTCACAGATCAAGCGGCTCAACCCGTCATTCAACGAGAAGACCCTCGGCTACAAGAGCTTTATGGACTTCGTCACAGCGAGCACTGACCTCGTCGAAGTGAAAGAAGAGGGACAACAGCGGTACGTGCGCATGCGGGAGGAGAAGCCCGCGGACAGCCCCGCGAAGCGCGCACCTCGACGAGCGAAATCGGCGCCAACCTCCTCGTAGTCGGTCGCGGCTTCTTACAACCTGATTACGACCGCACAGCAACCGCGAACCGGGCCGAAACCGCCCCTAGGGTCGAAGCATGGACAAGCGGATTCTCGCCGTGGTTGTCGGCATCGCAGCGGTCATCCTCGCCACCATCGGGGTCGTCGCTCTCGCCCTTCCGAGGGATTCGGTGAATGCGGCATCCACGCCGCCATCCACCGCTGTTGACATCCCGTCGACGTCGGTCGCGCCGAGCGAGACACCGAGCGCATCACTCGCGGCCGGCGCCTACGTCGACTACACCGAGACTGCGATCTCGCAGGCAGCGGGTCGAACCTTCCTGTTCTTCCACGCGCCGTGGTGCCCGCAATGCCGCTCGATCGAGTCCGACATTCTCGCCGAGGGTGTGCCCGCCGGGGTCACGATCATCAAGGTCGACTACGACACCCACCAGGATTTGCGGCAGCAGTACGGGGTGACCCTGCAGACCACGTTCGTCGAGGTCGACGCCTCCGGAAACGCGCTGCAAAGTTACGTCGCCTACAACGACCCACATTTGGATGCCGTTCTCACGGCGATGATCTAACCGGATGCTCGCGCTCGTCGTCGTTTCGTTCGTCGCGGGCGTGCTGACGGTCGCCGCACCCTGCGTGTTGCCGCTGCTGCCCGCGATCGTCGGCGGCTCGATCACGCGCAGCGCCGCCGACAGTGAGGTCGCCTCTCGGCAGTGGTTCCGACCGATCGTGATTGCGGCATCCCTCGCGGTATCGGTCGTCGTGTTCACCCTGCTGCTCAAAGCCACCACCAGCCTGCTCGGGGTGCCACAACTGATCTGGCAACTGATCGCCGGGGGAATTCTCGTCATCTTCGGCGTGGTCACCCTCTTTCCATCGCTGTGGGAACGGCTGATGCTGGCCACCGGTATTCAGAATCGGGCGAACCGCGCCCTCGACCAGTCGTACGGTCGCGGCGGGGTGCTCGGCGACATCCTGCTGGGCGCGGCACTTGGCCCGACCTTCTCGAGCTGCTCCCCCACTTATGCCCTCATCGTCGCCGCGATTCTGCCGGTGTCGTTCGGCGAGGGGCTGCTCTACGTCGTCGTCTACGCCGTCGGGCTCAGTGTCACCCTGCTGCTGCTGGCATTCCTCGGATCGGCGCTGGCTCGACGGCTCGGGCTACTGAACCGCCCCGGCGGCTGGTTTCGCCGCGTACTCGGGATTCTGCTGATCGTGGTTGGCGTCGCGGTGATCCTGGGGTTGGACAAGGTCGTTCAGACCTGGGTGCTCGAGCAAGGTTGGTACGACCCGATCGACTCGTTCGAGCGGCAACTTTTCGGTTGAGCCGCCCGGCCTACCCGACGTGGAACACGCCGACCTGCGTCACCCCGTCACACTCGAAGGCCGGGATGTCGATGCCCGCCGGATACTGCTGCTGATGCTGCGCCTGCTGGGCGAGCGCGTCGGCCGGCGAGGTGGGCTCAGTCTGGCCCGGGAATGGATAGGCGAGTTGCTCGCTGCGCGCGTAGGCGGTCACGTACTCGCCGCTCGGGGTGAGGGCTTCGACTCCGACGAGGTCCGGCTCGCCGAATCCGGCCTTTGCCACGCCGCAGGTCTCGCCGGCAGCGTTGACCACCCACGCGGTCTCGATCAGGTTGAGGTACTGCAAGGTGACGATCGACGAGACTCCCGCGCCGGGCTGCACGTAGAACAGGTCGCGCTGGGGGTAGGCCGAACTGTCGTTGAGGTCGAAATCCATGTACCCCGTCGCCGACAGGGTGTCGACGTCGCTCGCCCCACACGACGAGTTCGGGTTGTTGCCGCCCGCGTCGAAACCCCACGCCGTGGTGCCCGCCGAGGTACAGGTGACCGTGACGCGGAGGTGAGTCGCTCCGTCGGGCACCGCGAGTTGGATGATGCGTTCCTGCCCGTCGACGACGTAGCTGGTGACTCCGCCGACCAGGCTCACGATCGGCTGGCCGGGCGCATATCCCGCGGGTGCCACCACTCCCAGATTCGAGGTGGGCGCAGTGACGGGCTGTCCCTGCGGAAGGAACGGCTGCGGATGCCAGATCCCCGCGGTCGCCGCAGTCGCTCCCCCGCCAGCTAGTAGGCCGGCGACGACGAGTCCAACCCCGACGAGTATCCGACGAGGTGGTCGCGCGGGCGCGCGATCGACGACCGCCACCAGTTCGGTGCGAATCGCGTCGCTGCGTTCGGGCGAGAAGGTGTCATTCATGATGTTCCTCCAGTCGTGCACGGGCTCGTGAGAGCCGGGTCTTCGCGGCGCCGTAGCTGATGCCGAGGGCCGCCGCGGCATCCTCGAGGGGAAGGTCGTCGAACGCGACGAGGGCAATGATCTGTTGGTCCGCGGCACTCAACCGCGTGAAGCCCGCGAGGCGGGTTCGGGCTTCCGCCTGATCCGCGATCAGCTCACCGGCATCCCGAACCGGTTCGGGATCGGGCAGTCGCGCGAGCAACGCCCGGTACCGCCGACGCGATCGGGATGCATTCCGCACCACGTTCGTCGTCACGACGAGCAGCCACGGCAGCAGTGACCCGTCGACGACCCGGGCGTCCTGCCGCCGTCGCCACAGCTCGAGGAACGCCATCGCCGTCGCGTCTTCGGCATCCGCGTGATGTGCAAGTAGGTGGCGGGCGTGGCGGAACACGCGGTCGCGGTGCCGACCCCAGAGTTCGCCGAAGGCACGGCCCTCCCCCGAGAGCACGCGCGCCCAGATATCGGAATCTGAGTTGCCGAGGTTTGCGCCGCCGCCGTTTGCCTCCACACCCCATAGTGTCCGCACCGGCCTCGCGGTTACAGCTGCGCTTCGTCCCTAACTCTCTGGATTCCGAGGGTCCATCGATGAGGCATGGATGGATGGACGAAATCCAGAGAGTTAGGGACGATGGCGCTGAACCGGCGCTTCACAGGGTGCTCGCAGCTTGGTCAAACGAGACAGATAGACGCGCTCCCTAACGTCGGAATCGATCCCAACGCTCTTCCCCCGACTGGGGAGGCCGCAGACATACGAGAGTGCGAGCGGCCTCCCCACCAACCGCGTTCCGCGCCGGTTCGTCCTCCCCGGCGCGGAACCGGTGAGGGCTACCGCTTGACCAGCGTCGTCGTGACCGGGGTCGCGTTCTGGAACAGGTCGAGCACGGGGCAGTGCGCATCCACGGCGTCGCGCAGTTCCTGGTAGCGCTGTTCGGTCTCGGGGCCGGTGATCGTGACTTCGAGCCGCACGTCGTGGAAGCCGGCGCGCACGTCGTGGTCGATTCCGAACAGGCGGCGGGCATCGAGGTCGCCTTCCGCTTTCACGTCGACCTCATCGACCTGGATGCCGAGGGCCTGAGCATAGAGACGGTAGACGACGACCTGGCAGGCGGCGAGCGCTCCGAGCGCGTACTCGACCGGGCTGGCTGCGACGTCGTCACCGGCTAGCGCGCCGGGCTCGTCGATGACGAACTCGTGCTTGCCTGCACGAACGGCGGTCGCGACCGAGCCGTGCCCGCTGCCGTGAACGGTGTACGTGAGGTGAGCGGCTTTGGTGTCGGCGGCGATGCGCGCTCCCCAGGCGGAACCGGCGGCAGTGAGCCGTTCCGACCGCTCAGCTGCGGTCGAGGCGGGGATGGTGGACGGTGCGAGAAGTGTCATGGCCGCGACGGTAGCCCGACTGCTCGGGGTCGCGCCAACCATGACGTCACACTCCGACCGCCAACGTCACGCGGCGAAAATCGCCGTCACGAACGGTCACCGCGCGTCATACGAAGGTGACCCGAATCTCCCTTACCTCGCGCGCTGCAGCCCAATCACGAACTGGCGCGCCACCCGTTTGCGCGCGGGTTCGAGGCGCACATCCGTGATCTCATCCAGTCGGTTGCGCAGCAATCTCGGATCTACCAGGCCTGCATCCACGAGGGCACCAACGAACTCGCGATCTTTCTCCTCGTTCCGCGCCATTTTCGACGCACACAAGTCGTGCGCCTCTGGGCAAATCCCGAAGAATCCCGGATGCCCAGTCACCTCGATCTCGACGGCACGTTCGCGCCAGCGATCAGGCAGTACAGCGGTGGTCGCCGAGACCGCATCGATGTAGAAGTCGCGCTCATTCGCCCACTCCGAATCCTGCCCCGCGAGTGCCCAAAGTTTGTTCGAGAGGTGGTCGGCAATGTCATGTTCGGGTGCGATATCTGCCTCGGCCGACATGGTCGCCTGAGCTGGAAGATGGTCTTCATCCCATGAAGCCAGGATCGCTTGCGAGCCGACAACGATCACCCGCTTCTGACCGACGATTTCGCAAGCCCGCAAGATCGCCTCCTCAAGTTGGACCCTGTTCACACGATCGCCTTCGACGCTCGGGCGAGAACTTCGCGACGCTCCTCAGGTGACAGCAGACCGACGAAAGGCGACACGCTGCGCATATCGATGTCGAGCTGAGTAGTACCCAACATCACCGCAACTAGACCGCCAAGGTCGCGGTCCGAGATGAGATCTCCCCATCCATCGAGCCAGGTGATGGCCCCGCCTCTGACCTGATCACGTGCTCGCCTGAGCCGCGAATGCGCCGACTCGAGCACAGCATCCGGATCGGCGATGAGTTTCAGGGCAATCGAACGATGGAGTTCCAGCCCGAGGCGCTGCTCTTGACGTTCGAGGGGCTTGATATCCATCTGCTGCGGGCGAGACCCGACGACGAGACGCTCTCCCATCGCGGCCAGCGCCCGGCGAAGAGTCGCAACCTGGATAGACCCGCCCGATTCCGAGCGTTCCCAGTCGATGACCGTCGAGCCCGCGACTCCACACAATCGTGCGAGTTCGCGCACGCCGACGGCGCGGCGGTGGCGTATGTCACGGATCATGGCGGTCATACCTTGCTTCCAATCGTTAGGTCACAACCTAACACTCTTCACGAGTCTTGAACCCGAGTAAACGATCGTTTACAGTGGTGAACGTGCGTTCACCCGACCCGACCGTCCCCACCAAACACCGCATCCGGGATGCCGCGATGCTGCTGTTCGGCAACTCCGGTGTCGATGCGGTTGGCATCCGCGCAATCGCCGCGGCGGCTCAGGTCTCGCCCGCCCTCGTCATCCGCCATTTTGGATCCAAAGAGGGCCTGGTCGACGCGATCGACCAGCACACCGCCGAGGGGCTGGCCGGCGCTCTTGCCGTGCTCACCAGTGGCGGCGATGAAACGCCCGCCGCCCTCCCCCAGCTACTCGAGCAACTGCGCCCCGAATCCGGAATGCCGCGCTACCTGCTGCGACGACTGATGGATGGCGGGCCGGCCGCCACCCGCATGTTCGCCGATCTGCACGGGGTCAGCATCCACGCCCTTGAGGGGATGGTGCGCGACGGTACCGCCGCACCGGGCGACGACCTCCGCACCCGTGCGCTCGTGCTGCTGGTCGCCGACCTGGGCGTGCTGCTACTGCGCGACCGAATCGCCGAGGCGCTCGGGGCCGACCCGCTGACGCCCGACGGCCTGAGCCGGTACGGCGCCGAACTGCTCGGCATCTACCAGGGCGGTTTGCGCGCGCCCGCCGACCACTTTCGAACGACCCCGTGAAAACGACCCCAGAAGGAGCACCCCGAATGACCTCGTTCGCCTCCCGATTCGCCGCCAAGGTACTGCGCACCCGCTGGGTCGTGCGAGCGCCGATCGGGCTCTACCGCGCCCACCTCGGTTTTCTGTTCGGCAAACGGCTGATCATGATCGAGCATCTCGGGCGCACCAGTGGCGTCTGGCGCCGGGTCGTGGTGGAGGTCGTCGATCACGACGACGACAGCTTTTCGGTGATCGCCGGCTTCGGCGAGAAGACGCAGTGGTTGCGCAACCTCGAGGCGCATCCCGACTGTCGCATCTTCGTCGGCACGCGGTATCGGGTCCCGGCGCGGGCGGAGCGGCTGTCACCCGACGAAGCGGGTGCCGCCATCCGCGCCTACGCAGTTCGCCATCCTGGTGCGTGGGAAAAGCTCGTGCCGGTCTTCGAAGAGACCCTCGGCGCGCCCATCACGCTGGGTGGTACGAGTCTGCCGATGGTGCGGCTGAAACTCGCCGAGTAGAGGAACCTCAGCCGCACTACAGGCAGAGGCCGCTCAGGGCATGGCTGCGCGTGAGCGGCGCCTCGACCTGAACTCGCAGGGAACTCAACGTGCGGATTTCGGGCACGTCCCGAGTTTGCTCTCATCCGGCCCCTGTTGGGTGAGAACCGCGCGCGTGCGCGACTTGTGGATTCGATCGATCGGGAGCTGTTGGCGGTAGGCCGCACCAAGACGCCGAACTACGACGTCGTGCTCGACAAGCCCCTTTGGGTCGACACCGACCTGAGTTCGTGGGACCGCGAGATCATCCAGTTGGCCGAGATCGTGGCCTACTCGGTGAATGAGTACGTCGCGCGCGGCGGCCCGCCAACTGAGCCTGGATACCTGTGGCAGCAGATCGAGCCCTGCCTGGGCATCAACTTCACGACTGGCAAACTCGCAGGCGGCCGAATCTCGTTGTATCCGAGATCAACGGCCCTGCCCCAGACATAAAGAAACCGGCACGTTCGCGGAGCCCACTGAATCCAGAAGGCCGCCGCACGCGCCGGTAGCCACAGAATACCAGACGGCCCCGAGGATACGACTGCTACATCCTCAGCGAACCCGTGCTGAGAGTGCGCTGGTCACCGCCACGGTAGGTGGCCAGTTAGTGGTCAGGATTGTGCGGGCTAACGAGACGTCTGGTCGGCCTCATCGTCGGCCGGTGCGGGAACCTCGATGAACCAGTGCTGGCCGGGCCGCGGCCCACGACTGGGCTGCGGGTTCAGCGCCTCGAATCGGCGCATGGTCTCTTCGGGCGACATGTCGTCGTCTTCGAGCCAGTCCTTCTCCATGCGTTTCATCATCGCACCGCCGCGGTTGAGTGCGTCAAGGGGTGTCAGGCGTCGCCCAAAGAACGCCGCACGACCTCCAGATCGGCGTCCGTCCGTACCAGCTTCTTGCCTCTCGTCGCGAAGTCGTCGGTGCGAATGACGACCAGCCGAAGTCCGTGATTCGGGATGTCGACATCCCGTCGCTCGTCGTATCGACGACGTTGCTCGCCTCGGTGAACTCCTGAGACCGTCATCCGGTCGGGCTTATCGAAGAACGGCGTCGCCTCGAAATGCTGGGACTCCCGAAACTCGACAACCAGATCGAGGTCGGGCCAGTACGAATCCACAGGGAGCTGCACGGCCCGGCCAGTCTGGGGCGACGGGTCGCCGAGCAGCCAGTCGAAGCGGTGTTGTCGGCGTCCTGAACTCCCGAGCACTGCGTCGCACAAACCGAGCACGTAGTGCTCGTCAGACGACCCCCGGTCGCTCATGGGCGGCCGAAACGCTGGCGAACCTCATCCGCCTGCACGTGCGTCAGATGCCAATGCGGGTTCACCGAGCGATTGAGCTTGCCGTACTCCTTGCGCAAGAAGCGCCGGATGCGCTTCTGGTCAACTCCAAGTTCGCGTTCGAGGTCGGCTGGAGTGAGTTCGTCGTCGGTCACGGACGCCAGGCTAGCGACCACTTCCGTCAGGACTAGCGGACGTGCGCGAGGCCCAGTAGGCGGCGTCACGCTGGTGATGCGCGTAGGCGACGATGACAAGCGTGCCGCCGTCGACGAAGTAGACGATCCCGACCGGGAAGCCTTGCACCTGTTTCACGCGAACGAGCGGCTCGCGATCCCATCCCGGATACGGGCGCCAGGCGTCAGGAAACTCGGCAATCGCTTCGATCGACGCATCAACTGCGTCCAGAAAGTCGATCCCGAGACCGGCGTGTTCGCGCTCGTAGAAGTGCGCCTGCGCCGCAAGTTCTTCGTGCGCTTCGCCGCGCTCGTCGCGCGCAAGCGTCACTCGGGATTCGCTGCCAGCTCGGCGCGGATCTTCGCATGCGATTGCTCGACGCTCGTGACGTTCTTATCGCCGCCCAGGTAGTCATCAACACGTCGACCAACCTCGTCGCGCCAGGCCGCTTCAACCACAGCCGGGTCTTCAGCCGACTCTTCGTCGAGGGTCAGCAGCACCCGGTAGGCGAGATCAGCACGCTGCGCGTGGGTCATCGCCTTCACGGTCTCCAAGACCTCTGCAACTTCCGGTGCCATGCGAGGAGTCTAAGGCGGCACGCCGACGCGGGCCCAAGACTTCACGCCGTCACCGGATTCAACGCACCTCCCGGCAGTTGCCGCCGCAGGATCGTCCGCTCCACAAACGTCCAGGTCGTCGAAACACTCACGTACAGCACGGCCGCGAGCGGCACGAACGCCGAAATCATCACCGAGATGAACGGCAACCACGACAGCATCCCGGTCATCCCGGCGAGCGGGCTGGTGGGGTCGACGGGCGTCGCCATCCTGAGCGCCTGCTGCCGCGTGAACCACGCGACGACGCCGATCACGACGAGCAGCGTCGCCGGAACGAGCGCCGCCAACACGTCCCCCGAAGTGAGAGCGGTGACGAACGAGTGGCCGAGCGGCGCTCCGAACAGTTGTTGCGTGAGCAGCTCGTTCGGATGCCCGTTGATCGTCGCCGACACCGCGACGCCGTAGAGCAGCGAGACGACCGGGATCTGCGCGAGCGACGGCAGGATGCCGGCGAACGGCGAGACGCCCTCCTCTTTGTGCAACTCGAGCGTCTTGCGCTGCAGCAGTTCGGGGCTCTTCTTGTAACGCCGCTGCAGTTCGGCGATCTTGGGCGCCATCCTCTTGCGGTTGATCTCGGCACGGATCAGGCGCACCCCGAGCGGGATGAGTGCTGCCCGCACGAGAAGGGTGACGAGCACGATCGCGGCTGCGGCGGCGGCTCCACCCGCGAGGGGTTCGAGAAGTGCGGCGAGGCCGAGGATGAGCGAGTGCGCGCCGTCGAGCAGCACGCCGATGAATGGGATGTCCATAGGTTTTCAGTTCCTTGCGAAGGGTGGGATGTGGGCGCATCTGGCCGCACATCCGTTCGCAGGAACGAAAACTATGCGGCCGAGAACATCCCGCCCGGAGCGCGTGAGCGCACCCGTCCGGCAGAGTCAGGGTGGCTCGGCTCCGCGATTCGGCTGAGCGACTCTGCATGAGTGCGTGCGCGCTGCCCGACGAAGGTCTGGCGTTCGATCGGCACGGCGACGGTGCGCTGCGCGACCAGGATTACCGCGGCTGCAAGAGTGGATGCCGCGAGCGCAGCCAACACGGAACCCGGCGTCGGCGCGTGGGCGGTCGCGAGTACGAGAGCGACGACGCCAGCGAGCGCGACGAGCAGCGCCTGGGCACGCAGGGTCACTCTCGTCATGGGGTCAAAGGTACGCGGCGACGACATCCCCGCGCTCATCCCGCCGGAGTATTTTCGTCAGGCCGCTATCGTCAAACGGTGACCGAGTCAGACCTGGCGCAGCTCCTCCCCGAGAGTGAGCGCGACCTTGTGAACCTGATCCGCAAGACGCCGCTGTGGCACGTGACGGCATCCGATGAGTCGCGTATCGACGTCACAAAGGACGACGTCACGTTCCGCTTCTCGCCCGCCGACTCGCCGCTGATCGTCGCCCCCGTCGCACCAGACGGGTACCCCCTCACGCTGGCAAACCTGCTCTGGCGATGCGCTCGCTACCAGGGCACCTGGTGGCACGCTGACTGGCTGTGGCGAGCCGCCGATTGGCAGCGCACAACGGTGGCCGACTACCGCCCTGGGTGGGCCGAGGTCGCGAGGTGGATGCTCGTCGCCCCTTCCCAGTCGCTCACCGCCGCACGTCGCCTCTACGAGCAACAGCGGCCACTCATCCACACCGACGAGGATGCCGCGAAAGCTGCATCCGCCATCCACGACGCCGTCAACGCCATCACACAACACCGGCTCAGCGGATTCATCAGCCACCTCGATGAACCTCAGGCGACGGTCGCCGCGCAGATGCTCGCCGACGGACTTGAAATCACGACCTTCTGGGGCCCGGAGCAGATGGATGTCTGGCGCCTCGACCTTGCGCGCGGGCCGGTGCACGTGCGCTTCGGCATCGAACGCGGGGCAAGCTACGGGATCGAGGTGAACGCGCCGAGGCTACGCGACCGCGGAACGTACTACGGCTGGGCGGCCTATTCCACCATCGCGCTCGTCTGGGCTGCGCGAACTGGAGCCCTGCCCGAACAGGTCGACACCCTCGATCTGCATGCGACCACCGACTACACCGCGTCGCGCGAGGTTCTGGAATGGCTGAGCGAGGCGACGGATGCCGACCTCTCGAAAATCGACGCCGTCATCGACCTCGTCTATCACCACGCAAACTCCGAGCATCGAGCCATCATCGAC
>JBDTNW010000015.1:0-11914 GCA_039933575.1 Pseudolysinimonas sp.
AGGATGCGGACCACGAAGTCGACCGCGATCAACGTGATTGTGATCGTGGCTGCAAGCCAGCCGGAACCCATGGTCACAGTCTGACAGCGGCCCGTGGTAGACCGGGAGCATGACTGATCGCTTCATGGCCGAGACCTGGTTCGAGGGTTACCGCACTGCGTGGGACTCCAACGATCCCGCCGGCATCCGCGCGCTGTTCACCGACGACGCGGTGTACTACGGGCGCCCGTCCACGCCCGACCCGTGGCGGGGAGCTGACGCGATCGTCGCGAAGTGGCTCGAGCACAAAGACGAACCCGGCGACACCGCGTTCGAGTGGAAACTGCTCGCGGTTGACGGCGATGTCGCAATCGCGAAGTGTGTGACCACTTACCTGCACGAGGACCCTCCGGCGACGTACGACAACCTGTTCGTCGTGCGGCTCGCGACCGATGGCCGGGCAACCGAGTTCACCGACTGGTTCATCGCACGACGGAACGCCGCGTGAGTGGGGAGGCTGCCGAGTTTTCCGGCGAGACCGACGCGCAGACCGTCCAGAACTGGATGGATGGCTACCGTCGCGCCTGGGAAACGAACGACCCCGACGACATCGTCGCGATCTTCACCGAAGACGCGGTGTACCGCGGACGACCCGGAACCCCTGCCTGGACCGGTCACGACGAGATCGTCGCGGGGTGGCTCAAGCATTCCGACCCGCCTGGCACCACGACCTTCGCCTGGGAGACGCAGGCTCACGATGGCGACCTCGCGGTCGTGCGTTGTGTGACGACCTACCCCGACGGTCCGAAGAAGGGCGTCTACGACAACATGTGGGTGATCGAGTTCGCCCCCGACGGCCGCGCCGCGGAATTCACCGACTGGTGGATCGAGCGGGGTTGAACCCAGCCGGGCAACAGTTTTCGACAACCAGGGCGCGCGACGAGCTCACCGCACGGTGAAGGTGGCGGTGGCGCTCGCGCAGCTGCCGCCGGCAGTGTCGGAACAGGTCGAGTAGTCCCAGTTCTCAATGCCAGCGAACGCTTCGCCGCTCGGAAACGTGGCGGGGACCGACAAGGTGATGCTGAACGATCCGTCGAATCCGTCGGCGACGTTCGTGCGCACTCCCAACTCGAGCTGCCCTACTGGCGCGAGCACCACCGACCAGCCGCCGCCCGGGGGCTCGACATCACAGGTTGTGTCTGACGTCAGAGTGATGGTGTCGCCCGGGGACGCGACGGATGGCTCGATCGTGAAGCGCGGTACGCAGAAGGATGACGCCGGCGGGCTCGTGGAGGTGCAACCCGAGACCATGAGAGCCAGCGCGGCAAGACCTGTTCCCAGCAGGCGCCTCGGTGTAAGCGTCATGAGGCCACCGAGATACCTAGCGGAAGTTGATGAACTGCAGGTCGACGTCGAGGTCTTTGCCCTTGAGCATCGCGATCGTTTGCTGCAGGTCGTCGCGGCTCTTGGACTGAACCCTCAACTCGTCGCCCTGAATCTGGCTCTTGATCGACTTGGGCCCCTCATCGCGAATGATCTTCGAGATCTTCTTGGCATCCTCGCTCGAAATGCCTTGCTTTATGGATGCCTCGATCCGGTACTCCTTGCCGCTCGCGAACGGCTTGCCGGCATCCAGCGATCGCAGTGAGATCGAACGCTTGATGAGTTTCTGTTCGAAAACCTCAAGCACGGCCTTGACGCGCTCCTCAGCGCTCGCCTTCATCAGGATCTTCTCGCCCGACATGTCGATCTCGGCGCCGACGCCTTTGAAGTCGTAGCGCTGCAGAATTTCCTTCTGCGCTTGCCCGAGTGCGTTCTGAATTTCCATCGGGTCGACCTTGCTCACGATGTCGAAGGAGGAATCTGCCATGCCGTCATGGTAGAACGTCGCGAGTGGATGCCACCCCCCGATCGATCATCGCCGTCATTGCCGGGCTACTCGGCGTGACGTTGGTCGCGGTCGCGATTCTGGTCTTCTTGGCGCCCAGGTCAGCGGCGCCCGCACCGGGATCAACCCCGACCGCAGAGGCTGCCCTGACTTGGGCACCCGCCGCTTCGCCGCCCGTGGCTGCCGCGAACCCGACACCCGGGATTTCGGGGCTGCCCGATCCTGCGTGGGTTTCGTCGACGGCAGCGGCCACCGGCATCCCGGCGCGTGCTCTAGCCGCCTACGCGGGTGCGGCGATGGCCAAGGCCGCCTCGATGCCCGAGTGCGGCATCTCGTGGAACACGATCGCCGGCATCGGCAAGGTTGAGAGCGGCCACGGCCAGTACGCCGGCTCGTCGATCGGCGCCGACGGAACCGTCACCCCGCCGATCTACGGCCCGCCGCTCGACGGCGGCGACGGGGTTCAGCACGTCCCCGACTCCGACGGCGGCGCAATCGACGGCGACGCGACAATCGACCGGGCATCGGGACCATTCCAGTTGATCCCGCAGACGTGGCGAAACTGGCACACCGACGGCAACGGCGACGGGGTGGAAGATCCGCAAAACATCGAGGATGGCGCCATGGCCACCGTGAATTACCTGTGCCGAGTCAGCATCCACATGGATACCGAAGAGGGCTGGATCGCGGCGATCAAGGGATTCAACTCGCCGGCGTCGTACCGCGAGCTCGTCGCCCGCTATGCCGTGCAGTACGGCGCAGCCTGACTTGCAGGTATTCTCGTACGGGCGCTGCGGCGCTCATGGCGAGTTACCCAAGCGGCCAAAGGGATCTGACTGTAAATCAGACTCGTAAGATTCGGGGGTTCGAATCCCTCACTCGCCACCGACAAAACCCCCGGAATCTCAACGATTCACGAGGGTTTCTTGGTCTCTCAGGCCCGTTTCCCCCACGAATCCCTCACAACTGCCCGAGACCGTGCCTCATCCAGACGCTCGGAAACAGCGATCGAGGTCGGCTAGCTCGCCGCGACGCCCCCTCGCCAGGGACCCTCGCCGCTCACAAGCACGGGGCGTCGTTTCGGCTTCAGTCTCGGAGCATCTCGCGGCGGACGCCTTCGCCGAGATCGAACGACTCCTCTTCGCCCACCTGTTCGGCGTAGATATCCTTTGGGCTGAGGCGAACAGTCTTCTTCTCAGGGAGCTCGGGAACGTCGTTCGTGTCGTCTTGATCCGTCATGCGCTTGACCCTACGCCTCGTTGAATCGTCGGCTCCCTGGTGGTCTTAGCCAGTCGCCGTCGTCAGCCGCGCGGTCTACGCTCGCAGCATGATCGTGAACGACTGGGAAGCAACCTGGATCCTCGACGTCACCTTCTCCGAGGATCCGGAGCAGCTGCCGCAGAAGGTCGTCATCACCTACAACGGCACTACGGCAATCCCCGACGTCACAATGCCTATCGTGTTCGACGAGCAGGGGCACTCGGGAGAGGATCACCGTGTGCCCGTGACGGTCGAGCCCGGAATGCGCTTCGAGGTGCGCCATTTCCTTCAGGATGTGCCCGTGTGGCTTCAGATCGTCGAGGGGCTTTCTCGCGGCGACGCCTCTCAGACGGTCCTCGCTCTCTTTCCGAGTCCGTTCAAGAAGACCTCCGCGAGTTAGACGTCAACGCGCATCGGCCGCCTCAGACGGGCCGCGTCGGTAGGTGGCGGACAGCGCCGGCTCGCCTACTGGTTCTCCCGCCGCTAGGCCTCGGCAAGCTTGCTCGACGTGCTTGGAACGCCTACCGTGAGGCGCAGGCTTGCCCGGGCGGCGCGGAGGCGAACATCGCGATCTCGAATGGCGATCGCATCGAGAGGTTCGCCGCCAGTGACCTCACTCGAAATTGGTAGAGCTGAGCTGGCGCAGCCCTTCGAGGCGTGGAAGTCGATTCGGTCGGACCTCTTTACATCGGGCTCGGGATCGTCGTCGGCACGGTCGCGATCGTGTGGTCGCTGTTCGTCTGATCCCGCGAGTGAGCCCTTCGTCGGCAGTCCGCGTGCGTCGCACCGGTGAGAGCGGCCGAATGGGAGCGGTTCGCCTTCGGCGGATTGCTTGCGATTGGCAAAGCCAGCGCGACTAGAGTGTGCGACATGGCCGGAAACGATGACGTGCGTGCTCTCGTCTCATCGATCGGCGAACACGCCGTCAACATGATCGGCAAAGAGAACTTGCTGGGACTTGAGGTTTTCCTCGACAAGGAAGAGCTGAGCGCCGAGATCACCGTTTCTCTCCGGGACAACACGGACGAGTCGCAGCGGGAGGCCATCGCCGCACTCTTCGGTGTCGAAGAGCTCTTCTACGACGAGGCAGTACTTTCATTCCAGTTCGTCGATGACATCGCGGCGAAGGGCGACGCGCGAGTCGCAAGGGCTCAATTCTCGTACGCATGACGACTGTGCCGTCGCTTCGCACGGTCGAAGAATGCGAAGCGCGGGCGGCGAGCATGAGAACCACCGGTGACGAGCTCCTCGGCAACGACAACGAGTGGTTCGCGGTCTGCTATTTCTACTCGGCCTACCACCTGATCAAGGCGGCCTTGATCCGCGACCCGATCTTCGACTCCCCGACCGGCCTGAGCAGGATCGACGTGAACCTCACGATGGCGCATCGATGGGCCACGCATCACCAAGGGCGCATTCAGAACGGCAGCCGCGACCCGGGGATCAACGACATCGTCGTCAAGCTCTACAACGGAATATCGATCGAGTACCGTCGACTCCACCTCGCCAGTATCGGCGTTCGATACAGCGATGGACTCGGCGTAATCTCTCCTCAGACCGCGGCGCAGGACTACAGCGTGATCGCCGCCGCCCACGCACGGGGAGGGATTCGCTACTCCGTGTAGCCCCCACAGATCCCCCACAACTCCCCACAATCGAGCACGATCCGACGTGATCCAATTCGGTCCTAGAAGCCCGGAATTGCAGGGAATCCAGCGACTTCGCCCGGTAACGTAGAGGCCACGAGCGGGTTCGAATCCCTCACTCGCTACTCCGCTCTTTCAGACTAGGCGGCCACGCGACAAACGCCCGGCTGCACTCCCTCAGGGAGCACGAAGCCGACGGCCGCAAGCTCGTTCGCGAACCACTCGTCGTCGGCGCTGGCGGTGAGCCGGGTTTCGATTTTCGTTCCGCCGCTCGTGGTCGCGGTGCCGCACACGTCATTGACGGCGAGAGACGCGTCATGAGCGGCGCTCATCCACTCGACCAACGCAGCACCAGAATCGAACGCGGCGCGGGCGATGGCAGCGACACCGGGCCCCGGTTCGACATCCGCCGGGACGTCGTTGTTAGCGATCTCGAGGATCACCACCTTGACGCCGTTGGGGTCGCTGATGACTGCCGCGACTGTTCCGGTCTGCCCAGAATCACGGGCGTCAGATAGCTGGGCAATGTCTGCGACGGCACCAAGCACCGCCATTTCGGTCGCGGTCGGCATTCCGTTGAACTGGGTTCCCGGGGCAATCCAGGTCGTCGGGATCGATGCCGCGACTGCTGGCGCCTGTGACCACGCAGCAGCAATAGCGCGAAGGGCTTGCGCATCGTCGACGATGTACTCACGCCTTGGCGAGCTGACCCCGTCCGTTGCCTTTCCGAGGTGCAGTGAAATCTTGTCGCCTACGGCATCGCGCAACGCTCGCCACGCGTCGATTTCGGATGTGATCGTTTGTGGATCGAAAAGCATCGGGTCTACCAAAGCCGTCGATTGGGCATCTGCCTCACGGAAGTCAGCCTTGATCATTGCGGTCGCGAAGGCGGGCTCCCCGGCCGTCGCGTGCACTAGCGCGCTCGCCGCACCCCACTGGGACGATTCTGCCTCGGCGTCAAACGTAAGGGTAACGAGGAGCGCCGAATCGGGCAGCGCGAGGGGTTGATACTCGACGTCCGCACTAGCGACGCCCACCAGGTCAATGAGGTGGGCGCGGAGGTCAGATGCCGCTTGTGCTGACGCCCAGCGACCAAGCAGAAACTCCGAATGGACTACGAGGCTGACTACCGAAACTCCCAGGAGGGCGACGGCAACGCCGCCAACGATCCAACGTTTCTTCACGCTGTAACGCTAGGCACGGACCCGTGCCACCCGTAGTCCCTTGTTCGGGGCGCCATGCGACAAGACGGAACCAGCCGGGATCGCGAGCAGTAGACGCCCTTAAGGCGATCGGTGCGACGTTGCGCACAGCTAGCGTTGCGACCATGACCGAACTGCTGGACTTGGCATGCTCGGTCGCCCTCGAAGCCGGCGCACTCGCCGCGAAGCGCCGCACCGAGGGCGTCGAGGTTGCCGCGACGAAGTCCACGATCGTCGACATCGTGACCGAGGCCGACCGCGAGGTCGAACGGCTGATCACAGACCGACTCAGCAAAGCCCGCCCGCACGACGGGATGCTCGGCGAAGAGGGCGCGTCAAGCAAGGGAACCAGCGGACTCACCTGGGTCGTCGACCCAATCGACGGCACCGTCAACTACCTCTACGGCATCCCGCACTACGCCGTCAGCATCGCGCTCGTCGAGGGTGACCCCGACCCGCTCAGCTGGGTCGCGAAGGTCGGTGTCGTCGTGAACCCCGCGAGCGGCGAAGTGTTCACGGCCGAAGCCGGCCACGGTGCGTTTGCCGGAACCCGACAACTGAAAGTGGCGGATGCCGTCCCCCTCGAGCAGGCACTGGTCGCCACCGGGTTCGCCTACGCCGCGGCAACTCGGGCGTTCCAGGGGGATGTCGTCGCTCGGCTGCTGCCGCAGGTGCGGGACATCCGCCGACTCGGCACGGCATCCCTCGATCTGTGTTTCGTCGCCGACGGTCGCTACAACGCGTACTTCGAGCGCACGCTGAGCCCGTGGGATCACGCCGCCGGAGCCCTCATCGCGCGCGAAGCGGGGGCACGAGTGACTGGCATGCGCGGGGCGGCGCCGAGTCGGGACTTCATCCTGGCCGCGCACCCTGACGTGGCGGAGAAATTGGAAAAGCTGCTCGACGAGCTCGGCGAGTTCGCGGCTTTCTGACCCATCCGTAGATCACTTAGCTGGGAATCCCGTGAGCCGGGTGGACTCGACCGTTGCCATTTCGTTAGATTTGACCAGTTCGCCCGGCCCGACCCGCGGCCCGAACCTGTAGGTCACGGTCGACCTTTCCATTTCGACCGCAGTCCAGGAGTCACGCATGACCGTTCCTGAGGAACGCGAGAACGAACCATCCGTTCTCGAAATCCTTGGTTTCGGCACCCCGGCGGCCCTCGACTCGACCTCATCGTCGTGGAGCCTCGAACGCTCCGAAGAATCGTCCAGCGCTTCAGCAGCACCGGCCCCCGCGTCTCGGCGCGAAGCCCGCGAACGCGAACGTGCCGCCGAGCCTGCCGCCACCGAGTCCGCCCCCGCAGCGGTCGCCCGCCGCAGCGAGCCGACTCCACCCTCCAAAGGTCGGGGCACGCCGCGTCGTACCGCCAAGAAGTCCAGCCGTCGGGATGTCGTCCGCGCCGCTGCTCACCCCAAGAAGACCCTCGGCGCTCGCCTGCTGTCCTTCGGCGCGATGCTGTTCGCCGGGGCACTTGCGATCGGGATGTCGGTGCCCGCGAACGCGTTCAGCCAGGGTTCCGACAAGACCGAGCTCGCCCCGTCGTTGGCAATGCCGGCGCAGTCGGTAGAAATCGACAACTCGCTCGTCTCGTTCTCGGAACGCGACACGTGGAGCGTCACCTCGTGGGCCCAGATGCTGCGCCTGAAGTACGGCACCCGCAGCTTCTCGTACACGGTCGGCACCGGGGCTATTCGGTGGCCCTTCCCGTACCCCGTGCCGATCACGAGCGGTTTCGGGGCGCGGGCAGCACCGTGTCAGGGCTGCTCGACCTACCACACGGGCATTGACCTCGGCCCGGGCAACGGCGCGGCGATCTTCGCGATTGCCGACGGCGTCGTCGTTGCGCACGACGACGGCCACAGCAGTTGGGGCCACTTCGTCATCATCCAGCACCAGATCGACGGCGAAGTTGTCTTCAGCGGGTACGCGCACATGCAGAGAGCATCGTCGCCGCTGAATGTTGGCGACGTGGTCAAGGTCGGCGACTTCGTCGGGCTGGTCGGCCAGACCGGTGAGGCTACCGGCCCCCATCTGCATTTCACCATTTCGATCGGTACCGAGTTGCACTACATCGACCCGTTCACCTGGCTGCAGGCGCACGCCAGCTAGGTTCGGGTCACTCCGCCCGCAGCCACACGGTGGTGTCGCCTGGCAGCACGTCGCCGCTCACCTCGCCGCTGGCGACGACGATCGTGCCCGCAGGCAGCGGAACGGGCGTCGCCCCGGCGTTCGCGATGATCGTCAGGTCGCCGTTGCGGAAGGCGAGTACGTCAGGTTGCGAAGGCAGCCATTTGAGTGTGCCGGTTGCCAGCGACGACGCGCGCCGTGCGGCGAGGGCTAACCGGTAGAACTCGAGAGTCGAACCGGGCACCCCGCGTTGCGCATCGCGGGCGTACCGGCCCCAGGTCTCGGGTTGTGGCAGCCAGGACGCGCCGGTGGTGTTGAAACCTGCCGCCGGGGAGTCGGCTTCCCACGGAATCGGCACGCGGCATCCATCTCGGCCGTAGATCTTGCCGGCGGTGCGCGCGAAAGTCGGGTCTTGGCGAGCGGAATCGGGCAGGTCGATGACTTCGGGCAACCCGAGCTCTTCGCCCTGGTAGACGTAGGCCGAACCCGGGAGCGCGAGCATGAACGCCGTCGCCGCGCGACCCCGGCGTAGACCGACCGCCTCATCGGGATGCCGTGGGGAACGTGGTCCGATGCCCTCACCTTGCGGCGGTGGTGGCGTCAGGGCAAGCCGAGATGGATGCCGGATGACGTCGTGGTTCGAGAGCACCCAGGTGCTCGGGGCACCGACCGAGGCGAAGGCGGCGATGGATTCGTTGACGACGGCGCGCAGGGCCGCGGCATCCCACGGAGTCTCGAGGTAGGCGAAGTTGAACGCCTGGTGCATCTCGTCGGGGCGCACCCAGTTCGCCATCTTGCTCAGCGGCGCGACCCAGGCTTCGGCGATGAGCACCCGCTCGGGGCCGTACTCGGCGAGCACCCGGCGCCAGTCTCGCCAGACTTCGTGCACGCCATCCTGCGCCCAGTAGGGAGCCGCCCCGCCCCCCGTGCTGACGCCGGTCGGGGGCTCGTAGTCGGGAAGCCCGGCCGCCTTCACCAGGCCGTGCGCGACATCCACCCGGAAGCCGTCGACGCCGCGGTCCAGCCAGAACCGCAGCACCTCCCGGAAGCGTTCGCGCACCCACGGGTTGTTCCAGTCGAAGTCGGGTTGCGACGAGTCGAAAAGGTGCAGGTACCACGGCCCCGGGGTGCCGTCGGCTTCGGTGATGCGGGTCCAGGCCGGGCCGCCGAAGACCGACTGCCAGTTGTTGGGCGGCAGTTCGCCAGCCACGCCTCCGCCCTGGCGAAACACATAGCGCGCGCGTTCGACAGCCTCCGGCCCGGCGGCGACTGCCTCGCGAAACCACGGGTGGTCGATCGACGAGTGGTTGGGCACGAGGTCGACCACGACGCGGAGGCCGAAGCCGTGCGCGGTCGTCAGCAGAGCGTCGAAGTCGGACAAAGTGCCGAACAGCGGGTCGACGTCGCAGTAGTTCGAGACGTCGTAGCCCGCGTCGCGCTGCGGTGAAGTCATGAACGGCGAAAGCCAGACGGCATCCACCCCGAGCTCTTTCAGTGCGCCCAACCGAGAGGTGATGCCGGGCAGATCGCCGACCCCGTCGCCATCGGAATCCGCAAACGATCGCGGGTAGATCTGGTAGATCACGGCGGTGCGCCACCACTCGACGGGCGGGAGCGCGGGCATGACTCCAACGTAGGCGACGGGCGGCGTCGGTCACGTCGCCGAAACATCCACGGGGTAGCGTCGGCGCATGCCTGGCCCTCAGGTCGTCGACCTCTCGGCACAGCCGCATCACGACGGGTCGGCGCTCTACGTCTCGACGCAGTTCCCCAACCTCGGTGACCGAGTCGCCGTGCGGGTGCGGGTGCCCGAAGCCTGGGCTGCCGTCGATGTGCGTGCGCGATCGCACCCCGATGGCGAACCCGGCTACGTGCAGATGGCACTGGTCGCGACGATCGACGGGATGCAGTGGTGGGAGGCGGTGCTCACCGTCGCCAACCCGGTGCACGGCTACCGGTTCCGGCTGGCTCGCGCTGACGGCTCCGCGGAGTGGCTCAACGCCTCCGGCCTGCACCGCCTCGACCCGCGGGATGTCGACGACTTTCGGCTCGTTGCGTACGAGCCACCGCCCTCGTGGTCGGATGCCGCGGTGCTCTATCAGGTGTTCCCGGATCGGTTCGCGCGATCATCCGCTGCCGATGATCGCCCCTTGCCCGACTGGGCTGAACCCGCCGCCTGGAGCGACCCGGTCGACCAAGACCGGGTGCACACCGCCGTGCAGTTCTATGGCGGAGACCTCGCCGGCGTCGAGGAGCATCTCGACCACCTCGACGACCTCGGCGTGACCCTGATCTACCTGACCCCGATCTTTCCGGCGCGGTCGAACCACCGCTACGACGCCCTGTCGTTCGACCACGTCGACCCGCTGCTCGGCGGCAACGACGCTCTCGTCTCGCTGGTCGAGGCGGCCCATGCTCGCGGGATGAAGGTCATCGGCGACCTGACCACCAACCACTGCGGCGACGGGCACGAGTGGTTTCAGGCCGCGTACGGCAAGCCGGATGCCCCCGAGGGGGAGTTCTTCTACTGGCACAACGCCGAGCACACCTCCTACGAGAGCTGGCTCGGGGTGCCGACCCTGCCCAAGTTCAACTGGAACTCCCACGAACTGCGGCGCCGCTTCATCGACGGCCCCGACTCTGTCGTCGGCCGCTGGCTGCAAGCTCCGTTCAACCTCGACGGCTGGCGCATCGACGTCGCGAACATGACCGGCCGTTACCTCGCCGAAGACCTGAATGCCGTGGTGCGACGCACGATCCGTCAGACGATGCTCGAGGTCAACCCCGACACCCTTCTGCTGGCGGAATTCACGACGGATGCCGCTCCCGACTTCACCGGGGACGCCTGGCACGGCGCGATGACCTACGCGAACTTCACGCGCCCGATCTGGAACTGGCTGCGCACCCCGCACAGCGATGCCGGCGGGGGTCTCGCGATGGCGGTCGGCGAAACCCAGGACTGGAACGGTCGGGATGTCGTGGCCGGCCACCGCGACTTCACTGCCGGATTTCCGTGGCGGGTCCGCCATCACAACATGAACGCCCTCGACACCCACGACACCCCGCGTTTCCTCAACGCGGCCCGACCCGGCACCCCGGTCGTCGCGTACGGTCTCGCGGTGACGATGCCCGGCATCCCGGTCGTCTGGGCCGGCGACGAGTTCGGCCTGCACGGCGACGACGGCGAGCATTCCCGCACGCCACTGCCCTGGGATCGGATCGAAGATGCCGCCGACACCATCGCGATGTACAGCCGGCTGAACACCCTGCGGGGCGAACATCCGGCACTGCAAACCGGCGGGATTCGCTGGCTGCATGCCTCGGATGATGCCATCGCCTTCGTGCGCGAGACCGCTGAGGAAAGCATCCTGGTGCTCGCTGCGCGGGCCGCGACGACCGTCGAGCTGGGGCACGAGCTGCCTGCCGAGGCCGAGCTGATCGAAGGTGCCGCGACGCGCACTTACGGCACCGTCAGCACCGAAGGGGCGGCTTTTCTGGTGTGGAAACTGCCCGGCGTGACCGCACCGGAGTGGACTGTCTGAGCCACGACATCCGTACGGCTCTTGAGCGGTCGGATGCTAAAGTCTCCTGGTGCCTCGGCTCGTTCGAGGTCTGCCCCGATAGCTCAGTGGTAGAGCACTTCCATGGTAAGGAAGGGGTCGTCAGTTCAATCCTGACTCGGGGCTCGGCGCTCTCGCCGGTGCACCAAGCGGCGACGAGAGCTGCCCTTGGCTGAGTAGCTCAGTTGGTTAGAGCGCACGACTCATAATCGTGAGGTCGCGGGATCGTGCCCCGCCTCAGCTACCGAT
>JBDTNW010000016.1:0-11870 GCA_039933575.1 Pseudolysinimonas sp.
CGTCATCGACCTCGTCTATCACCACGCAAACTCCGAGCATCGAGCCATCATCGACGGTCGCCCGTTGAAGCCCATCCCCCGCGAAGAGCGGTGGATGGCGGTCGAGCAGCTCCTGGGCCTCGGCGACTGACTCGCTCGACTCGAGTGCACGCCCCCGATGGTTAGGCGCACCCCGAGCGGGATGAGGGCTGCCCTGACGAGAAGCGTCACGAGCCGATGGCGGCGGCGGCTCCCCCGGCGACGGGTTCGAGCAGGGCGGCGAGGCCGAGGATGAGGCTGTGCGCGCCCTCGAGCAGAGCGGCGAGGGGCGGGAAGGCGGAGAAGTCCAAATTTACGCCCGGTCGTTGCTCGACCACTCATCCCCTTGGAGTAAGTGACCGTCGCTACTCGGTTGCGTCAGAAATACGCGCCGCGACGTCAGGAAGGTCTTCCACGAAATCCGCCCAGGCGAGCTGGGGCCGACGCATACCCCCTCGAGAAGTGGGGTGGCCCGCGATCCAGTGGTTGAGCGCCGTGTACTCAGTGTCGCCCGGCATGAAAAGGCTATAGACAAAAGTTCTCGGCGCGTCTTCACGTACGACCAGGATTGGACGTCCTTGGGTAATAGGTGGAGGCAGTTGATCACGCCTGGTGGAGAACTCGATCTTCGCGTTGCCGTTCGCGCCCGAGAACACCAGGCGTCGCGCCTCGGGTGACTGAAGGTCCCCGAATTCGTCGACGCCTTGTAGCGTGATCGCAAAGGTTGAGCCCGGCTTCAGCCCGAAGTAAGACTCGGCAGTACCCTGATCAAACTGAACCTGACCCCAGCGAGCGACGGGGACCTGGGCCACGAGCGTCCGCCGATCGTCACCCAGATTTTGTCGATCTTGAGCGATAAGTACATCATCATCGTTCTCCACAACGACAACGTCCGCAGATTCGGCTTCTTCGCGAGCGGCACGTCTGGCGGCCTTCGCGATTCGCTCATTTCGTCGCGCGCGTTCGATGACTTCGTCATCGATAGGACCGATCCGGTCGATGTTGTGGGCCCTGAAATGGTGCCATTCAGAGTTCCATTGAGCGATCGTTTCCACGTCTGACTCTTCAACGGTGGCGAAGGCCTCATAGTTGCGCCTCAGGCCGCCCACTGTGAAGTTGCCCGACCCGATAATCAACCGTGTCGAAGCCTCGCCGGAGAAGATCGAGACCTTGGGATGAAAGATCGAACCGGCACGTGCAGAAGTAAAAACCTCAACCTTCACCTGCGCGCTCTCGTGTTCTCGCAACCTGATGAGCGCAGCAGGGTTGGTTACCGCATCGATCCCAACTACGAGCTCGGCTACTCCTCCTCGCGCAAGGAAATCCGTAAAGGCCGGGTCTTCGAGGGTCGCAACTGCTCCTTGCGCAGAAGCAAACGCATAGAGGCCCCTCCATAGCGAATAGCGAGGATCACCAAAGCCATCTAGCAGTTCATCAACCAAGATCGGCCCACCGTCCCGGCTTGGATCCTGAATGATGAGGGTCATCTCTACTCCGCTAATTCGAGTGGACTGGTGAGGCGCTCGTAAGAACGTACCTTTGGGCCTGTCGTCTTTCCCAAGCCAGGCTTAGATAGAACAATAATGTGTTCGTGGACAGTCTTGAACAAGAAATTAGGCGGGTATGGATAGCTTCCAAAAATCGGCCTTTGCGCTCCTCCGGAACCCCACTTACCACCTGTGCCATGCTTATTCCAAATAATTTCCGCAACAGGCAGGAAGCCGACCGATCTAGTGCCCGCAAGAAAGTCCGCGGCTAGAGGGAACATCAACAGCCCGTGGTTGGTGTGCTGGCTTACGTTCGCCGTCACGATACACAGCTTTCTTCCGGGCCGCAGAACACGGAGACATTCCGCCCATACCTCTACCATCTCCTCAAGGAAACGGTAATAGGACTCGATCGCTCCTAAGTCCGACTCACCTCCCCCATACTCGGCCTTGTCCCAATAAGGGGGGCTGGTGACGATGAGGTCGACTGACCCGTCTTCCAGGGCGGACATGTCCCGACTGTCGCCCGTAATCACACGCGTGGTTCCCGACCCCTCCGAACTTCCCACTGCCGTGCTCGCGATCTCCGCGAATCGCGCGTTCTGCTCGTACAGAACCGCGTCTCGCCCGACCGCGTTAGCTGCAACTGCAGTGGTACCGGTGCCCGCAAACGGATCAAGAACCGTCTCCCCGAAGAAGGAGAACATCTTCACCAGTCGATGTGGAATCTCTCGCGGGAAGACGGCCGGATGTTCTCCATGCGAGTTGTTCGCGATGGACCACATCGTCGTCGTCCACTCCCGCCACTCCTCCTTGGTGAGTTTGGATGCCTCTTTTGCGTCTAGTGCAAGCGCGTCGCTCATCTGACCCTTCCGTACCTCAGTGCGGGCTACGCACGGCTTTGAGCACCGTATCAACGAACGTCTGCCGGTCTTGAGGCGACAGGCCGAGCCCGGCAAGCAGAATGGCATTCGCGTCAGACATTGCCGTCGAAGCCGGCGGAGGGACATACGCAACCGTCCTTACGCCGCGGTTCACCGCCACCACGGGACGGTCTCGGGCCAGCCGCCAAGTCTCCTCGCCGAGAACCGCCAGACCGCTTCGCGCAGGTGCCGGAAGTCGCGACTCCAGCTCCGCTAGCCAGCGAACGATCTCCAGCCCAACATGAAACCCATCGCTGGTTGCTCTCCACAGCCAAAAGCCGAAGTCGCTAGAGAGGACAGCGTAGAGAGCTGCTGCGTGAACACGGCTTGAAGCGATCAAGCGACGCTTTGCTGTGACTGGCTCCTCTACTGGGCCCCGGATTTCGACTGACAGCCAGTTGTACGCGGTCGGTCCGATGTGGAGCTCATACCCACGCCCGTTGCGCCCGATGGCCGGTTGAGAACCCACTGACGGATAGGAAGTCAAAGCCAAGCGAAACACCCGATCCTCGATCTCCAACTGAATCGCTGGTATCCGGTCCTTCGCCCATGGTTCGACTGCCATCGTGGATCTGGCCGCGAGCACGCGTGACCGATCTCGTCGGCGCCAACGGAGTAACGCCGACGTGCGAACTTGTTTCTTCGCCGAAGGTCGGTGGACAACAATCGAAACGCGTTGCTTGACATCGTCCCCAAAGAGCGAATCTGGGGAACGATCGAAATTCAGAAAACTCGACTCACCATGCGTGAGCAGTTCGCTTCGAGCCCTCGCCATCTCTCCCGTAGTTGATGTCACGAGGCTGGCCGGCAATACCAATGCGCCCACGCCATGGGCCTTTAGTGATCTGGCTAGAAGCCCAACGAATTGAGCTGCCCGATCGTGGCCATCGGGTCCCCGTCCATACGGAGGGTTTCCGATTAAGGCGGAATACTTGCCAAGCGCACCCGTTTCAAGAAGTTCGAGTGAATTAGCTTGACTAAGTCGGGCTCGCACCTCTTCCCAACGGGTGGCCGCCCCCCACAGTTCGTTTCCAATAATTTCGGCACACACGTCAAGACTGCGCCCGTCAAGGTCGACGCCAGAAATCGTCGCGAGAAGTTGGTCCGGATCGGCCCGAGAGGCATTCGCTCTCACGTACTCCCTGAGAAATATGCCCGTTCCACAGCACGGGTCCAGCACGGAGTCGGGAGATGGATTCGCCGCGAGGAGGTATCCGACCATCGCCCTCGCAACATCGGGTGGGGTGAAGTATGTAGCGTTTCGCCGCCTTTCCGAGCGTTCGTGCCCCAAGGTCACGCGTCCGCCCGCCAAACGATATCCGCCGAACACAGGCTCCAAAAGATAGGGGACTAGCTCTGGGATCGACCCCATGGGAAGCCCCGCCTCAATTCGCAGCAGAGAGGGGAGCGCCTGCGATATCAGTAGAGCGTCTGCGTAAGCAAAGGAACCGAGGACTTCTCGAAATGCGTGTTCAATCGAACCAGTCGAAGCAAGGAGTACCTGGGCTACTACGGCGGCCGCGGGCTTCCCGAAATCAGCGCCAGTATTGACGAGAGAAGATTCAACGTTCGCTGCCTCGGCAGCAAGCGGCCCCACAGTTCTCGTTAGAAAGGTGCTGGGGAGTGCTTCCCAGTCAAGCGCCATGCGCCAGCACCTAAACCGCCGCCCGCTCCAACACGAGCTCCCGCACGCGGGCAGCATCCGCGGATCCACCCATCGCTTTCATCACGGCACCGATGATCGCGCCGGCGGCCTGCACCTTGCCCTCACGCAGCTTCTCCAAGACATCCGGTTGCGCCGCCAACGCCGCATCGATCGCAGCGAGCAGAGCCCCGTCATCCGACACCACACGAAGACCACGCGAAGCCACCACGGACGACGGCGATCCCTCCCCAGCCACGACTCCTTCGAGTACTTGACGGGCGAGGCGGTCGGTCAGATCCCCCGACTCGACGAGGGCGATAAGTTCCGACACCTGCAGCGGAGTCACGAGAGAGGAAGCATCCACCCCCGCCACGTTCGCGAGCCGCGCGATCTCGCCGGTCCACCACTTGCGGGCCTGCGCCGGCGCCGCACCGGCGGCCACGGTCTCCTCGATCTCGACGAGCAGTCCGGCGTTGACGACATCCTGAAACTCCAGCGCCGTGAATCCCCAGGCCTCACGAAGACGACGGCGATGGATGGCGGGCGCCTCCGGCAACTCGGCACGCAACCGGTCGACGAGCGACGCAGGCGGCTCGATCGGCAGCAGGTCGGGCTCGGGAAAGTAGCGGTAGTCGTCGGCATCCGACTTCGGACGCCCCGGCGAAGTCGTGCCGGTGTCTTCGTGCCAGTGACGGGTCTCTTGGGTGATCGAACCGCCGGCGGAGAGGATGGCGGCCTGCCGCTGGATCTCGTGGCGCACCGCGCGCTCCACCGACCGCAGCGAGTTCACGTTCTTCGTCTCGGTGCGGGTGCCGAGTTTCGCGTCTCGATACGCGGCTTCGCCGCTACTCGACGAGCGATCGATGCGCGGGCGGATCGACACGTTCGCGTCGCAGCGCAGGTTGCCGCGCTCCATCCGCGCCTCCGAGATGCCGAGCGACCGCACCATGTCGCGGATCGTGGCGACGTACGCCTTCGCCACCTCGGGTGCAGATCCTTCCGTTCCCATGATCGGCTTCGTGACGATCTCGACGAGCGGAACCCCGGCACGGTTGTAGTCGACCAAACTCGCGTCAGCCCCTTGGATGCGGCCGGTCGCGCCGCCGAGGTGCGTGAGCTTGCCGGCATCCTCTTCCATATGCGCCCGCTCGATCGGGATCTGCACCAGCGAACCGTCCGCGAGTTCGATCTCGACCGACCCCTCGAACGCGATCGGCTCGTCGTACTGGCTGATCTGATAGTTCTTCGCGAGGTCGGGGTAGAAGTAGTTCTTGCGGCTGAACGTGCTCTTCGCGGCGATCTCGCAGCCCAGCGCGAGTCCCAGCGAGATGGCGTACTCGACGGCCGTCTGGTTCACCACCGGGAGGCTGCCCGGCAGTCCCAGATCGACCGGAGTGATCAGCGTGTTCGGCGCCGCGTCGTGGTTCGCCTCGTTGGCCGGGTTCGGCGCGTCCGAGAACATCTTGGTGAGCGTGCTGAGTTCGACGTGAATCTCGAGGCCGATCACCGGTTCGTATAGCTCGAGCGCCTTGTCGTAGTCCATGAGGTCCGCTTTTGCCATGTGCCCGATTCTATTTCCGCGGTGAGGTCGCGTTACACGCACGCCCGGTGGCTCCACCCATTGCCCACCGATGCACGATGGCGGCATCGACTACCCGTGGACCAGGTGCGACATGGTCGCGCGCTTCGTAGAATCGCGTCGAATCGGCGTGGGCTGATCAGAAGGGACTCTAATGGCCGACGTGTGGGGCACTTCGTATAACAAGGTCGGATCGGTCGACCCCGACGGAAAGATCTGGGGCAGCTCGTACAACGTCATGGGTTCGGTCGACGCAGACGGCAAGGTATGGGGAACGTCGTACAACGTGCTCGGCTCGGTCGACCCCGACGGCAAGATCTGGGGCAGTTCTTACAACGTCCTCGGATCCGTCGACTCCAATGGCAAGGTCTGGGGTAGCTCATACAACGTCGTCGGATCGGTGGATGGCGCCAGTACGATCCAAGCCGGCGGCGCTGCGCTCGTGCTTCTGCTCTCCTGAGGACGCCGCGAACGCTGACTTTTCTGTGTCCCACGCCACCGGTGGTCGTGCCCTCCACATCCCGAGCAGTTCATGACTTTTCAACAGAACGCTTCGTCTATCTAGAACATACGTTCGAATGTTGAGACAATGGATGCATGCCCACCCCCGACCTCCTCGACGTCGCACCCGCGACGATGAGCGACCCGGAACTGCTTGACGCAGCCCTGTCGCTCGGCGAGACGTTGCGTCGGGTGCGAGCGCTCTGCTCCGAGGTTGCTGCCGAACTGGGTCACCGCTCGCGCCGCGAACTCGGGTTGCAGGGTCTCGCCCAGCGCACCGGTGCCGGCACCGTCGAGAAACTCGTCCAACAACTCACCGACGTCTCTCACCGTGAAGCGATCGCCCTGGTGAAGGTCGGCACTCTACTCACTCCGGATGCCGATCCTTGGCTTGCCTCGGTCGGCTCGGCGGTGAAAGCGGGGCGCGTTTCGATCGAGAAGGCGGATGCCATCCGCTCGGGTCTCGGCTCCCCCACCGCCGACGTCGCTGCCGACAACCTCGCCGACGCCGCCCAACACCTCGCCACCCTCGCACCCACGATGACTGTTGAGAACGTCGCCGCCCGGGCGCGGGAGTATCGGGATGATTTGGATGCTGCCGGAGTAAAAGATCGCGAACGCCTCATGCGCGACAAGCGGTACATGTCGTTCGTCAAACAATCCGACGGCATGCTGCGGATCAACGGTCTCCTCGACGGCGAAGGGGCCGCAATCGTCAGGGCCGCGTACGACGCCAGCACCTCACCTCGACGCGGCGGTCCCCGGTTCGTTGACGCCGAAACGCGGGCGGCGCATGATGCGATCCTCAACGACCCACGCACCATCGGGCAGATCACCGCCGACACGTTCGTCGAACTGATCCGCCTCGCCACCGCCGCCGACCCGAAGATCCTCCCCGCAGCGCCCCGGCATGCGGTTCAGGTGTTGGTCACCGCCGCCGACCTTCGGTCGCACACCGGAGCTGCCTTCTTCCGCGGGCAGAGCGACCCCGTCTCAGTCGAAACCGCGGAACGCCACATCTGCAACGTCGGAACCCAAACCATCCTGTTCGACCTCGACGGGGAACCGTTCCAAGTCGGAAGCCTCCACCGTCTCTACTCCACCCGCCAACGACGAGCCCTCGAAGCCAGAGACGGTGGATGCCGGTTCCCCGAATGCGACAGACCCGCCTCCTGGGCTGAAGCGCACCACATCATCCACTGGTCACACGGCGGAAAAACCGACATCGACAACGGAATCCTCCTCTGCAGACACCATCACATGCTGATCCACGACAACGGATGGCAGATCATCCGAAACGGGCCCAACGATTACTCGGTGGTTCCACCTCGAACCCTGGATCCGACCCAAACCCCGATCCCGATGCCAGCCCGATCCCGAGTCGCCGCCCGACTCTCTTCGACCCCTCGCAGTACCCGGATACCTACGGGGGACGCTTCCCCCAATTGAGGGGTAGAACCCTTTCCCGAGACAGATCGTTCTGCTAGCGTCCCAAGGGTTCCGGCGAGGTCTCCCCCGACCAAGCCGCACAATCACAACCCCCCAAACTGGGCGAGTCACCCGAAATGGCTCGCTCGGTGCTTACCCCCGCCGGCCTAACGTGCCGGGAAAATTCTCGTGCCCGCGAAACCCGTGCGTGGTCGCGCGTCAGCAAGGATCCCCCACCATGTTGAAGAAAATCCTCGCCAGTTTGGCGAGCCTTACCCTCGCACTCGGCCTCGCGGCCACCACTGGCGCACTCGCGTCCAACGCCGTTGCGGTCGATGACCACAGCGGTGAGTGCATCACCAGCACCGACCATTTCGACGCGGTCGCGGAGGTGAACCACGAGGAGTACCAATTCATCAAGGAGATTCCGGGAATGGCGTCGACCTCCCATGACACGTACAAGTACACGAAGACCACCACGATTTACACGGTCGAGCACAAGCAGATCAAGGGCTGGTACTTCGACGCAACACAGCCCGGGACTACGACCATCAAAGGTCATGTGTTCGCCGGAGAGTGGGTTCAAGGCGACGCCGGCACCTACTACCAGGTCCCGGATGACCTGGTGAATGCGGCCAATGTCAACCCCTACACGGTCGCGCAGACGGGCAACGTCGGCCTCGGCGCCTACGGGTATCTCCCTTCGCCCGGGCCCAGCGTCGCCTACAAGATCACCGGTATCGAGCTCACGACATCAGAACCCGGCAGCCTGTACTTCACCCTCAACAACACGGTGATCTACTTCACCGGCACGGGCGACGGCAGCACCGATCCCAACGACGCGGTCTACACCGCTCCGGCCCCGGGCAACGGATGGGTTCAGTTCGGCACGGTCAGCAGCGTCTCTGACGACAACGCTGTTCTGCCGCACAACGAGTTCTACCTCGATGGTGGAAGCCCGACCTTGAAAGCGACCGACGCCAACTGGACGATCAAGACCCTGGCAACGGTGGGCGATGCCGAGTGGGATCTCTACGCACAAAAGACTGTGGTCGACTCTGACGCCGTCGCCGCTTACGACGTGAACCACTACGGCACCTGCCCGAGCGACCCGTGCGTCTCGCAGAGCAGCACCTGGTACACCGAGTCCGGGGATGCCGCACCGACCGACCAGCCCGGCGGCAAGCTGTTCACCGGTACCGGTCCGGGCGGTCCCGCGGTTGACTACCTTCACTCAGTAAGTGGCAACCTCGAAGGCGTCGTCGGATCGTCGTACACGATCACCTCGGCCAGCGGATATCACGCAGCCCTGGTCTACGAGATCTGGCGTACCGGCACCACCGGTTTCGCCACCATCTCGATCGAGCCGTACCAGAACGGCTGGGCGCAGGGTCAGACCGGCACCTTCACGGTGACGAACTTGACCAAGGTCTGGACGAGCAAGATCACCAGCGGCCTCGGCTCGCAAGCACAGCCGGCCACGATCGACGAGATGTCGGCGATCTTCCCGGCCAACAAGTTGATCGCACAGGGCATCCACCTGGGCACCGCGTACCCGGTCACGTCGTACACGACGGTCAGCCAGGTCACCGGATGCGGCAGCATCAGCTTCGTTGACCCGCCGACCGTCAGCTGCGACAGCAACGTCGACGGCACCAACCTGTACCTCCCCGAAATCGAGGGCGTGCTGTGGAGCGTCAACGGTGGCACCCCGACCCCCGGTCCGGTGGTGGTGCCGCTGTCGTTGACTGACGTCACGATCGACTCGAGCCCGGCCAGCGCGGCGTACCACTTCGGGTCGGGGCAGACACATTTCGTGTTCGATGCTGACGACAGCGGGATCTGCCAGATCCCGACGCTCGCCGACTTCCCGACCAATGTGACCCACACCGACCAGACCTGCGATGGCGGCAAAACCTTCGACGCCACGATCACGGTCGGCGATGTCGACGGGGTCGCGTTCTTCAGCCCCTACGTCGACTACTTCCTCGACGGATCGCTGACTCCGATGGCGACTCAGACGGTATCGGTGAAGCCGGGCGTTCACACAGTGACGGCGGCCCCACATGATCCGGACGACACTCTGGATGGCGACGCCAGTTGGACGTTCACCGTCAAGGCTGCCGGCACGGTCTGCACCGACCTGACGACACTGGCCTTCACGGGTTCATCGTCGCCGGCACCGGGAATTGCCCTCGGCGCTCTGCTGCTGGGTTCCGGTCTGGCGTTGACGGTCATCCGCTCACGTCGCCAGGAGTGGACTGACGCGGAGTAACTCCCGCCGTCACCTGAGTTGACGATGCCCCGCCCGGTTCGCCCGGGCGGGGCATCGTTGCGTCCGCGGCATTCTGTGACGCACCCTCACCTCTAAAGTCGAGGAATGATGTGGATCCTCTGGGGCCTCGGCGTTCTGGTGACGACGGTCACCGTCATCGTCCCGTCCTGGACGTGGATGTTCAGCTCGTGGCAGTTCGAGTCGCCCGACGAGATGGAGCCCAGCCCCCGCCGTTGGCGGGTCGTGCGTGCGGGCGCGGCGGTCATCCTGGTCGGTCTCATCGCGATTCTGGTGGCCGCGGTCTGGCCGAGCGACAACACAGACAAGACCAACGCCGCGCTCACCACCATCGTCATCGGCGACGGGCTGTTGATCGCCTGGCTCATCATCACGACGGTCTCGCGCAAGCAAGCGCAGCGTCGCGCGATCGACGATGCCAATCCTCCGCCGAACGAACCCAGCTCACTGGGATACACGTTCAGCTACCTATCGGTCGGGATCTCGGCCTTCGCCATCCTGGCCGTCGGCCTACTGCTGGCTGGCGCCGCCCAAAACGGCGCCGACTACAGCGCAGCGCACTCCCCGGAAGCTCATCAAGCCGAAATCGATAGCGCGATGCGCCGAGCCAACGATTTGCATATCCAGTACCCGATTTTGGACGCCGCCCCGGCTACCGGCGGCGTCATCGACCCCACGGACTACGCCCCGGTCAATGCCGTCGACCGCACTCCGAGCGTCGCCTGGGACCTCTCGACACCCACCGTCGACCGTTCCAATGACGACATTCTCCAAGGCGCCGACCTCGTCGTCGGAACCTTCGGGTTTGGCTGCCACGTGACCGGCATCGTCCTCATCGAGACAGACACGTCGGTCACAGTCGGCATCGCCGTCACCGAGGAACCCTCCGCCGATGAGCAAATCCACTGCAACCCCCCTACGGAGAAGATGTTTTCGCGCAACTGGTTCCCCATCAAGCTCGCCGCCCCGCTCGATGGTCGCCAAGTGAAGGCCGTCGGCCGCGGAGGAATCGGCCTCTACATTCCGCCGACCTTGCCGTGAGACGACTCACTGAGCGCGAGTCCGGTCTGCTGTCCGGTCCGCGCGACTAAACCAGCGCCGGCGCCTTCGACAGCAGCGGGCCGCCCCACGACGCTTCAAGTAGTGACTCCAGCGCCGCACCGACCGTATACAGCCGAGCGTCTTCACGAGCAGGCGCCATGAACTGGATGCCGACCGGCAGTCCGTCTTCGGGTGCAAGTCCGGCGGGCAGCGAGATTCCCGGCACCCCGGCGAGGTTCGCGGGAATCGTCGTCAGGTCGTTGAGGTACATCGCCAGCGGGTCATCCACTTTCGATCCGAGCGGGAAGGCTGTCGTCGGCGCCGACGGCGTCGCGAGCACATCGCACTTCTCGAAAGCCTGCGCGAAGTCGCGCTGGATGAGCGTGCGCACCTTCTGCGCCGAACCGTAATACGCGTCGTAGTAGCCGGCCGACAGAGCGTAGGTGCCCAGGATGATGCGACGCTTCACCTCGTCGCCGAACCCCTTCTCGCGGGAGGCGGCCATGACATCCTCAACGGTTCCGCCGGGCACATCGACCCGCAGGCCGAAGCGCACCGAGTCGAACTTGGCGAGATTACTCGACGCCTCGGCGGGCAAAATCAGGTAGTAGGCAGCGATCGCGTAGTCGAAACTCGGAGCCGAAACCTCGATGATCTCGGCGCCCTGGGCTTCGAGCAGAGCGAGCGATTCACGGAACCGTTGCAGCACGCCAGGCTGAAAACCCTGCCCCTCTTGTGACAGTTCTTTCACGATGCCGACGCGCAACCCGCGCAGCCCTTCACCGCGCAACCCGGCACGGGCAGCCTCGGCGAACGACGGCCAGGCGTCCGGGATCGACGTCGAGTCCCGCGGGTCGTGTCCGCCGATGACGTCGTGCAGCAGACCGGCATCCAGTACCGAGCGCGTCACCGGACCGACCTGGTCGAGGGATGACGCGAGCGCGATCGCTCCGTA
>JBDTNW010000017.1:0-11647 GCA_039933575.1 Pseudolysinimonas sp.
ACATCGTCTTCGACGACGCCCCGATGGAGCAGGCAATCGAAGGCATCGTCAACGGGATCTTCTTCAACCAGGGTCACGTCTGCTGCGCGGGCAGTCGGTTGCTCGTGCAAGAGAACGTTCACGACGAGGTCGTGTCGCGGTTGAAGGAGCGGTTGACCACGCTGCGACTCGGCGATCCGCTCGACAAGAACACCGACATCGGGGCGATCAACTCCCGCGAGCAACTGAATCGCATTCGCGAGCTGAGCGATCTCGGCGAGAAAGAGGGTGCCGAACGCTGGACGGCGCCGTGCGAGATTCCGAAGAACGGGTTCTGGTTCGCCCCGACGATCTTCACGAACGTGCAGGCGGCATCGACAATCGCTCGTGAAGAGATCTTCGGACCGGTGCTGTCGGTGCTGACCTTCCGCACTCCCGCCGAGGCGATCACGAAGGCCAACAACACCCCCTACGGGCTGTCGGCCGGCATCTGGAGCGACAAGGGGTCCAAGATTCTCGCCGTGGCCGACAAGCTGCGAGCCGGGGTGATCTGGGCGAACACCTTCAACCGTTTCGACCCCGCGTCGCCGTTCGGCGGCTACAAGGAGTCGGGCTACGGCCGCGAGGGCGGGCGTCACGGCCTGGCGGCCTACCTCAAGACCGCCGAAGGGTCGGCGTTAGGCAGAAAGCACCCCACCATTCGCCCCAAAAGCGACCCTTCGCGACCGGGAGGCGAGAGATGACCCGCTTGGCGATTCCGAAGACCTACAAGTTGAGCATTGGCGGGGCGTTCCCGCGCAGCGAGTCGGGGCGCACCTACGAGGTCTCGACGCCGAAGGGCGCGTTCCTCGCGAACGCCGCGCAAGCCTCCCGCAAAGACGCGCGGGATGCCGTGGTCGCCGCACGCGCGGCACAGTCCGGCTGGGCGGGCGCGACGGCCTACAACCGCGGACAGGTGCTGTACCGCATCGCCGAGTTGCTCGAAGGTCGCCGCGACCAGTTCGTCGAAGAGATCCGGTCGTCAGAAGGCGTGTCGGCTTCTGCCGCGTCGGCTCAGGTCGACCGGGCGATTGACGCCTGGGTTTGGTACGCCGGCTGGACCGACAAGTACACCCAGGTCGCCGGCTCGGGCAACCCGGTCGCCGGTCCGTACTTCAACCTCTCGGTTCCCGAGCCGACCGGTGTCGTCGTCATCATCGCGCCGCAGGGAGCCCAGGGTGGATCACTGCTCGGCTTCGTGAACACCGTTGCTCCGGCGCTCGTCGCCGGCAACACCGTGATCGCGATCGCCGACCAGACTCGGCCGCTGTCGGCGATTACCCTCGCCGAGGTGCTCGCCACCAGCGACGTGCCGGGGGGAGTGGTGAACGTGCTCACCGGGTCGCCGGCCGAGATCGCGCCGTGGCTCGCCTCACACGCCGACGTCAACGCCCTCGACCTCGCCGGTGCCGGAGCCCTCGACTGGATCGACCTCGAGATCGCCGCCGCCGACACTCTGAAGCGGGTGCTCTCGCCGGAGCCAGGCATCCCGGAGCTGGCGCTGGGTCGCATCCTGGCGTTCACCGAGACGAAAACCGTCTGGCACACCAAGTCCGTGCTGTAGCTACGCCGACTCGAGCAGTGCGCGGTAGAAGGTGATTCCGCGCAGGTAGGGGTCGATGCGGATCGACTCGTCGATGGCGTGCAGCCCGGCCACCTCGCGGGTGGTGAGTTCGAACGGTGTGAAGCGATAGACGGCCTGCGTGAGCTGCGTGAAATGCCGGCCGTCGGTCGCGCCGAGCATCGCGTACGGCACCGGCAATGCAGAAGGATGCGAGTGGGCGAGCGCCTGGACGACCCGATCCCAGGGCAACCCCGTCACGGGTGCGACCGGGAAAGGATCGCTGCCGCGAACCACCCGCACCGTGATGCCGGGATCGGCGATACCCCGACGGATCCGCTCGACCTCGGCGTCGAGGGTCGACCCGACGACGATGCGCAGGTTGATGGATGCTGTCGCCACCTCGGGCAGCACGTTGTCGGCGGCCGCACCCCGCAGCCGCGTCACAACCCGGGTGGTGCGGATGAGCGCGTTTGCCTCGTCACTTCCTCGGGCTAGGGCGCCGAGCAACACGGCACGAAACAGTCGCGGATGCCGGTACGCGAGCCCGAGAACGCCCGTCGCGCGGGCGCCGAGGGCCGCGAACATCGGCGCCATCGTGGGCGGCATCCCGGCAGGAACGGGGCGAGACACTCGCAGGATGGCGCGGGCGAGCCGCGCGGTCGCGGTGCGACCCGAACGAGGAGGATGCGCGGCATGCCCGCCCGGTTCGGTCGCGCGCAGTTCGATCGTCGCGATGCCCTTCTCGGCAATCCCGATCACGGCGGTCGGGCCGCTGACGCCGGGAAACTGTCCCTCGACGACGGCGCCACCCTCGTCAAGCACGAAGTCGACAGCCACCCCCCGCGAAGCCAGCAGGGCCACCGCAGCCTCGGCCGCTGAACCCTGAACCTCTTCGTCACCACCGAAGGAGAGATACACGTCGTTGGCCGGCGTGAACCCGGACGCGAGCAGCGCTTCGACAGCCTCGAGGATGCCGGCCAGAGCACCCTTGTCGTCGATCGCACCGCGTCCCCAGAGCCGGCGGGCGCCATCCGGGTCGGTGGTGAGTTCGGCGGAGAAGGGCTCGTGAGTCCAGCCCTCCTCATCGGCGGGGACGACATCCCAATGCGCCATCAGGATGAGTGCGTCCCCGGTTTCGCGGCCGTGCCAGCGGTAGAGCAGGCCGGGCCCGTCGAGGGTCTCGAGGTCGAGGGTCGCGTGGACGCGCGGGAAAAGCTCGGCGAGCAGCGCGGGGAATCGCTCGAAAGCTGCTGAGTCCTGAAAGTCGGAATCTTCGCGAGAAACCGTCGGAACCCGGATTAGCGCCCGAAGTCGCTCGACCGCTGCGTCAGCATCCACGATCTGAGCGTAGGCGGCGGGTCAGTCGGTGCGGGCGCCCTTGGCCCAATCGACGACGATGTCGTTGGGCCCATCGCCGATCATGGCGTGCAGTTTTGAGCCCGGGAAGAGCAGCGGCAGCGCGCTGTTCGGCACCCCGTTGCCGACCTGAGCCTGATAGCTCTCAGCTCCCTTGTCGACGGTCAGGGTCAGCGCCTGCACCGGGTCGCCTTTCGATGAGGTGAGACCGATCGGCTGGTTGGCGACGAGCACGACCTTCGCGGGCGTGCCGTTGGCCAGCACCCAGGCCGCCGAGTCGTGCCCGGTGCCGGCCTTGATCGTGACATTCGGCACTTCAGACGCGAAATCGATCGCGACTTTGGTGTGGTCGGCCGGGTCGACGCGCACCGCGAGCACCGCGCTGCCGGGAACGAGTTGCGGCAGGTAGACCTCTTGCACGCGCTGCTCGCAGGTCGCGTCATACGGGTCAACGCCGTCGAGGTAGACCTTCAATTGGAAGCTGCACTTGCGCTCGGTCAGCCCGTTGCCGATCGTGATCGTCGTGCTCGACACCTGGATTCCGGTGAGGTCACCCCGGCCGAGTGTGCCGTTCTTGATGAGGTCGGGGTCGGCCGAGCCGACGGCCGAACGGAAGGAATCAGCGATGCTGTCAAAGAAGCCCATGCGGCACATCGTAGGGTGGCAGCGATGGCATCCAATAGCTCCCGTTACGGGACGAAGCCCGATCCGGGATGGCGACGCCTTGCGCTCGCTCCCGGACTCATCGCTGCCCTGGCGCTGCTGATCGGGCTTGCGGTGCTCGCCGAAGACACCTTCATCGTGGTGCGCTTCATCGTCGCGATCTTCGCGCTGATTGTCGGGGTATTCGCGTTTCAAGCCAAACAGTGGGGCTGGCTGCCGGTTTTCGTCGCAATCGCCGTCGCGTGGAACCCGGTCTGGGTCATCGCGATCCCCGATCCGTACTGGCAAGTGGCGCAGTACATCGCCGCGATCGTCTTCCTGGTGGCCGGCTGGCTGATCAAGGTTCCGATCTCAGAAGAGCAGCGTCGTGCCCGCTAACGCTGGAGTGCGCAGTCGGGTCCGAGCCTGGCTGCCCGTCATTGTCGTCGTCGGAGTTGCGGCGATCGCCGGGGTCGTCGCGATCCCGCTAGGTGGCTGGGACACCGTGCAGTTACAGAGTGCTGTCATCCCCGAGCAGCCTGTCGGCGAGCCGTACGTCGGCCACCGACTGAGCACCTCGATCGATGACGCGTATCTGACGGACGCGAGCCCCGACGGCCACAGCGAAGCGGATCCGGGCCAGACCTTCCTCGTGGTCGAGGCGACCATGGAAGCCGTTCGCACCGAGCCCGAGTTTCCGCTCGGCGACACTGACTTCTACGCCTTCACGATTCCCGGGGTGCTCGAACTCGGAACGCCTATCCCGATTTTGGACTACTCGACGGTTCTGAAGCGAGATGGCACGTTCGGGCCGTCTCTGATTCCCGGTGTGCCCGACACTGTGGTGTTCGTCTTCACGGTGCCCGTCACGGCGTTTGCCGGGGGCGATGTCGTACACATTGGCGTCACTGACGCATCGCCCGAGAAGGCCAACCTCTTCTCCGGCACCCGCTGGGTGAAGCCCCATGTTGCCGTCGAGGTGTCGATCACAGTGAGGGACGAACGATGAAGCAAGCGCTGGCCATCCCCGCCGCCGTTGGTCTGATCGTGCTCGCCTTCGCGGCGGCCTCTACAACTCCCCAGGATGCGCAGATCGAAGCGCCGTTCGTAACCTTCGGCACCGTCGGACATCAGATCTTCTCGGAGCATCTCACCGCGGAAGTGCACTCGGTGACGCTGGCCCACGTTGTCGAACTTGACGACTGGGTGGGCACAACCTCGGGCATTTGGCTCGTCGTAGACGCGAGTGTCGGGGCGACCACAGACTCTGCGTACCTTCAGGCTGGGGTGACGGTAGGCGACACGCGATACCCCGCATCTAGCCGGCCGGACCACAGCATCAACGGCCGTGCAGTGGATACCGGCTTTTCGATTACTGGATCGTTCCTGTTCGAGCTGCCCTCCGACATCCTCGATCGACCGGGTGCCACCTCCGCGGCATTCCAGATCAGGTCGGGACTCGACCCGCGCCTCGACAGCGTGATCGAGCTGAGACTCGATCTCACGACTCTCGAGCTGCGCGACCGGGTCACCGTCGACCCCAGTAGGGATGATCAGTGATGACCGGATGGCTGCGGCGCAACCGCTGGTATCTGATCGCGCTGGTTGCGCTCATTCCGGTGGCGGTCGTGGTGGCTCTCGTGCCGCGCTTCTTCCCCTACCTCGAGCGGGTGCCTCAGCCCCAGGATGTCGCCCGCGGCCAGGTCGTCGACTACGCGGGTGCTCACATTGCGCTGACCGACCTCGAGGTGCTCGACGGTGCCGACTACAGCGCGCCGGGCGCAGATGTCGTAGTCGCGACCCTGTCGGTCGACGTCTTTGCGCCGGCTGACTCGAGCTACTGCGATCTGAGCCTGATGTCGAACGAGAACGGCACGGCCCGCACCTGGAGCGCCGAGCTGTTCAGCAAGAGCGACTACCGCGTTCCCGACAGCTACGCGAGCTCGTGCGACCTGACGACCGCCGGGTCGTACGAACTGCAGCAGACCTTTCTGGTGCCACACGACGAGGTCGTCAAGCCGACAGTTCAGTTCAGTTCGTTCGACGCTCTGCCGAAGGTTCTGCGGCTTCATTGATGACGTCTCCCGCGTCTTCGACAAGGCGGGTCGCGGCGTCGCCGCGGAGTGCGTAGTCGAAGGTCGCTGCCACGAGGCACACCTGAACCACGCCGACAATCGCGCTGATCCCCAGTCCGATCGCGTCACTCGCTCCGTACCACCAGTTCACCTCGTGCGGACCGACAAGTCGGTAGACCAGCATCCGGAGCCATTCACTGCTCGCCGTCAGCACGGCGAACGAGAGCAGATAGCCACCAATTGCGATCGGGCCCGATCGCCAGATCAACCGCGCGGCAAGGCCGACCGGACGCCAGCGATCGAGGATGCCGCCCGACAGGAGAGTTCCGCCGCGCTGAACCCATTCCGGCATCCGGCTCCAGCGGGCGCTCGCGGTGCTCACGGCACCGGGGCCAGGTCGGACGGAACGCGGCATCGTGCCGAAGTAGATGATCGAGGCCAGGGCCAGCCAAGCCAGCGGTAGCCCGATCAGGGTGCCGATCTGACCGAACACCCAGCCGATGAGGTCGCCAACGGTGGCGAGCCAGGCAAAGGTCTCGCGCAGTTGCGCCCAGGCGTCGACCCCCCAGCCGAACATCCGCCTCGTCGCGAGCCAGCCACCGAGGCCCGTCAGCAGATCCCGGATCACGAGAAGGGCGATCAACACCCAGACCGCCTCGAGGTAGATGCCCAAAGCCCTCGTCCAGCGCGGCAGACGGTCAGAGAATCGCGCAGCGAGCCACCGCAACAGGAACGCGATGACCACCAGACTGACGGTCACCACGTTGACCGATACGTCCGGGCCGGTCGGGTCATCGAGGAAGTTGTCTTGGGTCGTCGTCGAGAGGTAGTAGTCAACCCAGTCGTCGCGGATCAGGTTCCAGGCGACGTACAACAGGAAGAACGGCAGGATGCTGGCGAGCAGCGTCTCGGACCAGGCTCGCGCGGGGGAGGGGGCGACTTCATCCGGACGCGCTGCGTCGGCCCGACCGAGATGCGGCAGTTCGCGGCGGATGGCGAGGTACATCGCGACGAAGGTTGCCAGTTGCGCCACGATCGCCAGCGGCAACACGAGCTGACCCCACAGATCGCCGATATTGCCCAGGTAGCCAGCAACCCGCAACACGAGCGCCCGCACGGTCCACCCCAGAAGGAACCACGCCAGCAGCATCGGCCAGCACCTCGTCAGGATGCGGAGCGCGGTGGAGAGCACGTGTTGATCCTACGGTTCGGGGGACGCCGGGCTCACGGTGCGCTAGAGTTGGCTCGCTCCCCTTCCCACCGGTCAAGCCGGGTCTGGGTACGTTTCGCGGAGCACGTCAGGATCAGTTCCGGTCCGCCGCCGCTGGCGGATCGACTTACCGGCTCACGTCTGAGACGCGAGCCAAGGAGACCGATGAGCCCTACCGGGCAGAACAAGGCCAGTTCAGGCCAGAAGTCGTCGACCCGCAAGCGTTCGACATCCCCGCAGCAGCGTCGCCGCCAGCATCAAGACGAGTCGGGCATCATCCCGATCCTCGCGCGCACGGTTCGCGCGATCGAGAATTCGGCCGAGCGCGGCAAGGTCGCCCCCTCGAACCGCACCCGGTTTCGCGTCGTCGCGATGTTGGTGCGCGAGGAGCGCGCCCGCATCAAGACTGATCCAGCTCTCTCAGATTCCGAGCGCACGAAAGAACTCACCCGCCTCGACGGCATCGCCACGATCATGGCGAAGACCGCAGCGCGCGATACGTCTCTCATCCAGCTGCTCACTGACACCGCCCCGCTGACACCGCAACAGCAGGAAGCCAAGCGGGCGATGTTGCTCGAGGCTGGCGCCGAACTGTCGCCCGAAGACCTGATCGTCGTCACCGAGGCTCCGATGGCTCGCGAGGAAGAAAAGCAGGTCGTTCCGCAGTCGGTGAAGCAGTACCAGATGTCGAACCCGTTCCTCGCGCCCGACTTCCGCGACTCTGACGCCAAGCCGGCAACTGCGGGGCGTTTGAACAACTGGGAGCTCATCGAGCCGCTGTTCCGTTCGTTCGAGCAGGGCGGCGGGGGAGCAGCCAGCATGGAGCTGCCCGAAGCTCGCTCGCTCGCGGCGGCCGGCGGCAAAGAGTTGATGCGCCACCAGGCGCGCTTCATCGAGAGCGCCCGGGCCGGCCACCGCACCTACCTGTTGGCCGACGAACCGGGTCTGGGCAAAACCGCCCAAGCCCTGCTCGCAGCCGAAGCCGCTCACGCCTATCCGATCGTGGTCGTGGTCCCCAACGTCGTGAAGGTGAACTGGTCGCGCGAGGTCGAGAAGTGGACCCCTCACCGCGTCGCGACAGTCGTGCACGGTGACGGTGACGACATCGACGCCTTCGCGGATGTTGTGATCGTCAACTACGAGGTGCTCGACCGGCACGTCTCGTGGCTCTCCCGACGCGGGTTCAAGGGGATGGTCGTCGACGAGGCGCACTTCATCAAGAACAAAGACTCGCAGCGCTCGAAGAACGTGCTCATCCTGTCGCGTAACATCCGTGCGGCCACCCCGAACGCGCTGTTCGTGGCGTTGACCGGTACGCCGCTGATCAACCAGATCGAAGACTTCAAGATGATCTGGCAGTACCTCGGCTGGATCGACGACAAGAAGCCATTGCCCGAACTGATGCGACGCCTCGAGCAGACCGAACTGGATCCCGGCGACTCGGGCTTCTTCTCGGCCGCTCGCGCCGCGGTTGTCGACATGGGCATGGTGCGCCGCAAGAAGGTGGATGTCGCAGCTGACATCCCGGCGCGCCGCATCGCCGACATCCCGGTCGAACTCGATGGCGAGGCGGGTCGCTCGATCCACGATGCCGAGCAGGCACTCGTTGCCCGTCTCGTCGAGCGGTACCGGCGGTTGCGCGCGACGCGACCCGACAGCGATCCGGCAGACGTCATCCGCCTGGTCGCCGCGGCCGAACTCGAAGAGTCGCGCGGCGTCGGCACCGGCGGCGACAACGTCTTCTCGATGGTGCGCAAGATCGGCCAGGCGAAGGCTGTGCCTGCGGCCGACTACACCGTGAACCTCGCCCGCAACGTGGGCAAGGTGGTGTTCTTCGCGAAGCACATCGATGTGATGGACACGGCTGAAGAGTTCTTCAAGAAGGCCGGGCTGAAGACCGTGTCGATTCGCGGTGAGCAGACCACGAAGGCCCGCACGATCGCGCTTGACGCTTTCACGAACGACCGGACGGTCGCGGTCGCGGTCTGTTCGCTCACGGCCGCTGGCGTCGGCATCAACCTTCAGGTGGCATCCAACGTGGTGCTGTCGGAGTTGTCGTGGACCAACGCCGAGCAGACTCAGGCGATTGACCGCGTGCATCGCATCGGTCAGGAACTCCCGGTCACTGCGTGGCGCATCATCGCAGCGGGCACGCTCGACGGGCGCATCTCAGAACTGATCGACTCGAAGGCCGGCCTCGCGGCGCGCGCCCTCGACGGCGAAGACGAACTCGCCGCAGCCGAAGGTTCCGTGCAGCTCGAGGCGCTGATTTCGCTGCTGCGCGACAACGTCGCCGACTAGGCCGCACCCTCCAACCTTCAACTATCTAGCGAGAGTTCACGGGTTGCGCGTTGTTCACCGCTGAGTAAATTGGTGTTTGCCGGAAGGGTAAAACCAGAAGGCAACAGAAAGGCCCTCGAGGCTCGACGAACATCCGACTTAGTGGCAACACTGGGGCAGGTGAACGCGGTGTTCGGGGGCCTTTCGTTTTCCCTCGCCACTCCTCGGCATCCCCTTTTGTACCCCGTTTGGTACTGTCGTGTCCTCATTCGCGAGGACACCCTCATTGGGGACAGCGACTCGGCTACCTCTGTGGGTAGTCTCCTGAGTGCACTAGTTGGGGGACTAGCCAGACGGCGGTGACCTCGTCATTTACACGATTCGCATTTACGGGGGTAAGAGCGAATTCGCAGACGAGATCACCGCCGTCAGTATTTTTTCTGGGGGCTCTCAAGATCTTCCTTGGCAACCCTCAACCATCTAGCGAGACTTGACCGCTTGTGCCCCGTTCGGGGGTGAGTAGAGTCACATCAACCGATACGGCGTATCCCGAACCACGAGGCCCCAAAGCCCCGCAGCGAGGGAAACCGCAGGTCGGCTGGCCTCGGGGTCAAACCTGAGATCGGTCGGCTGGTGGGTTTTTGGTCTGGCGGGTGTCACAGCCTCCCGGAGCGAAAAGTTTCGACCCGAGAGCTCGCGGGTCGTGGCCGCCGATTCGACCACTGAATGGCCCTGGGATTTCTAGACTCGGGGCCTTTCGTGTTGGTCTCGATACACCGGGCGCTTCGCGGCCGGCACTCGACCAGCGACGGGTTAGTCCGTCAACCCGCGCAGGTGTTCGTTGAACGCTGTCGTGAGGACCGCATCCACCGGTTTCGCGGTGCCATCCACCGAGCGGATGGGGGCGGCCAGGCGCACGCTCGACACCAGCCAGGCGGCGTCGGCGGCTGCGAGGTCGGCGGGAGTCAGCAGGTCGTACGAGGTCTGGTAGCCGCGCTCTTCGGCCCAGGCGAACAGTTCGGCCTGGGTGGTGCCGGCGAGGATGCCGAGGTCGGTTCGCGGGGTGCGCAGGCGCATGCCATCCCGCAGCACCAGATTCGCAGTGGGGCCCTCGAGCAGGTAGCCGTCGCTCGCGGTGAAGACGACGTCGTCGGCATCGCGACGGGTCGCCTCTCGGAACGCGGACCGGTTGACGGCGTAACTGATCGTCTTCGCGCCCTGGAGCAACCAGGGGGAGGTCGTGGCCACGTCGTGCCGGTAGCCGCGATCAAGAAGCACCACCCGGATGCCGTCCGCCCGCTCGTGCGCGAAGGAGGCAGCGACCATCCCGTACGCCCAGCCGGTCGGAGTCGTGCCGCCCTCGATGCCGCGGCTGAGCACCATCTTCACCCAGCCTTCGTCGACTGGCCCGAGGGCGTCGGCGACGGCGTGCAGAGCCGCACTCCAGATCGCGGGATCTTGCTCGGGCAGGTCGAGCATCCGAGTCGAGTTCGCCATCCGCACCAGGTGCCGGGCCAGTTTCAACGGCCGCCCGTTCGAGAGTCCGACGGTTTCGAAGATGCCGTCACCGCGCGTGGCGGCGAGTTCGGTGACCCGCAGCACGGGTTCGTCGGGATCGACCATCCGGTGGCCGGTCGCCGCGCCCGAGTGATCGAACGAGAAGAGCGCGAGTGCCGAGTTGACGGTCATGCCCCGTCGCCCATCATGCCCAGCCGATCATTGCTGACGCCATCCGGCGGTCGAGCATCGACCACACCGTGGACGTGAGTCCTGGGTAGGCGAGCCCGATCTGGCGCAGGATGCGGTAGTCGACGTCGGCAGTTGGTCGCAGACCGTTGTTGGCGGTGATCCATTCGGCGCGCAGAATCAGCACCACGAGTTCGTCGACGCTCGGGATCTCTTGCATGAACGCCCACGGGTCTTCTCCGCTGCGAAGGCGTTCCCAGACCACGGTGCCGAGCTCTTCTTGCGCCTCGGCGCGCAGCACCTCCAGGCTCGCGCGACGCGGCCGCCCTCCGTTCTCGGTCACGGTTCGAGCCTACGCTCCACGCGCCCGTCGATAGGCTGAGGCCATGCCGAGGATCGCCCGAGTTGCTGTCGTCCTCGCCCTCGCCGGCGTGTTGGCCGGGGTCGCTGCACCGGCGCTTGCGGCATCTGGTTCGCGGTCGGGGCTCGACGACTATCTGATCCGATCGTTCGACGCGCAGTACAACCTGACGCGGGATGACGCCGGTCACGCGCACCTCGACGTGGTCGAGACGATCGTCGCGGTCTTCCCAGATTTCGATCAGAACAAGGGCTTCTACCGCGACATCCCGGAGTATCGGCATGGCGTCGAATTGAATACCGAGGTGCAGTCGGTCACCGACGAAAACGGTGACGCGGTGCCCTACTCGACCGAGTACTACAAGGACTTCTACAGCGTCGCTCTGGGCGACGACAACTACGTGCGCGGCGCCCACACCTACGTGATCACCTACAGCCAAGAGGATGTTGTCGAGT
>JBDTNW010000018.1:0-11584 GCA_039933575.1 Pseudolysinimonas sp.
GCATCAGAGCGGTGTGCTTGGTGCCCTCGCCGCCCGTGATGCCCTGGACGATGACCTTGGAGTCCTTGGTGAGGAAGATTGACATTTCTCAGTCCTTGAAGTGTGGGTTTCGATACGCCGCTACGCGGCTACTCAACCAGCGATGGCGGCGAGTGCAGCGGCCTTGTCGGCGCCGTCATCCATGGTGGTCGCGAGCGTGACCAGCGGGTTGTTTGCGGCAGCAAGGATCGCACGACCCTCGTCGACCTGGTTGCCGTCGAGGCGCACGACGAGCGGCTTGGTGGCCGCGTCGCCGAGAATCTCGAGCGCCTTCACGATGCCGTCGGCGACAGCGACGCACGAGGTGATTCCGCCGAAGACATTGACGAAGACACTCTTGACCTGCGGGTCACCGAGGATGACGTCGAGACCGGCGGCCATCGTGGTGGCGGAAGCCCCGCCGCCGATGTCGAGGAAGTTGGCCGGCTTCACGCCGCCGTGCCGCTCGCCCGCGTAGGCCACGACATCCAGGGTGCTCATCACGAGCCCGGCGCCGTTGCCGATGATGCCGACCTCGCCGTCGAGTTTCACGTAGTTGAGGTCGTGCGCCTTGGCCTTCGCCTCGAGCGGGTCAGCGGCGTCTTTGTCTTCGAGGGCCTCATGATCGGGATGCCGGAATCCGGCGTTTTCGTCGAGCGTGATCTTGCCGTCGAGGGCAACGATCTCGCCGGCACCGGTCAGTACCAGAGGGTTCACCTCGACCAGGGTGGCGTCTTCGGCGACGTACACGCCGTAGAGGCTGACGATGACGGACGCCACCTTGTCGATGATCTCGGCGGGGAACTTCGCGGCGATCGCGATCTCTTTCGCCTTGGCCAGGTCGATACCAGCAAGCGGATCGACCGCGATGCGGGCGAGGGCCTCGGGCTTCTCGACCGCGAGCTGCTCGATCTCGACGCCGCCTTCGTACGAGGCGAGAGACAGGTAGGTGCGGTTGGCCCGGTCGAGCAGCACGGAGAAGTAGTACTCCTCCTTGATGTCGGCGCCCGCCGTGACCATGACGCGCTTGACGATGTGGCCCTTGATGTCGAGACCGAGGATCGCCTTCGCGGCCTCTTCGGCATCCGCCGGGGTCTTCGCGACCTTGACGCCGCCGGCCTTGCCCCGACCGCCGATCTTGACCTGCGCCTTAACGACGGTCACCCCGCCGAGCTTCTCGGCGGCCGCACGAACCTCTTCCGGGGTATCGGCGACAATGCCGGCGAGCACGGGCACGCCGTGCTTCTCGAACAGATCACGGGCCTGGTACTCGTACAGATCCACGAGGACTTCTCTCAGTGCGGTGGTCAGGGAGGCCGGATGTCTCGATATCGAGATACTTTCTTCAGCCTCGCACACTCTACCCCTGCGACCATGTACCCATGACCGAGCGCAGTGAGGCCTTCCGGCGGTACTCCGCCGACGGGTTCCTGGTGCTCGGCGGACTCACGGCGCTGCTGCTGCAACTCGGCGATCCGGCGGTCGCACGCGGGGTCGCCGCGCACAGCTCGTTTGCCCAAGACCCGCTCCGCCGGTTGCACGGCACGCTGCGCTACGTCTACACAGTTGCACTGGGTTCGGAGCGGCAGCGCGACCGCGTGGCTCGGGCCGTGGACGGCTCACATGCCCGCGTGCCCGGCGCGCGCGATCCGGACCGTCAGCTCTGGGTCGCGGCGACTCTGGTGCGAACCGGCACCGACATCCACGCGCTCCTGCGTCGGCCGCTCGACCCCCGACTCGCGGATGAGGTGCATGCTGCCGGCGCCGATCTCGCGACGCTTCTGCAGCTTCCGCCCTCGGCGTGGCCGCGAGACCGCGCTGCCTTCGACGCCTACTGGGACGCCACGATCGCGACCCTCGACGTCGGCCACGACGCCCGCGCGGTCGCGACCGACCTGTTCGCGGCGCGCCACATCCCGTGGTGGGGGCGCCTCGCGATGCCCAGTGTGAAAATACTCACCGCCGGGATGCTGCCTCCTGCGGTGCGCGAAGCATATGGGCTCGTCCACTCACCCCGACGATTCCGCGCAGTCGTCAGGATGCTGCGGGTCCTCGCCCGGGTCACCCCGCGAAGCCTGCGGGAGTTGCCGTCGCGACGGCTGCTCGCGAAAGACTGACCCGCAGCTTCTCTACGCTGGGGTTATGGAACAGCGAGTCCTCGGACGCACCAACCGCACCGTCTCAGCCATCGGTCTGGGTACCTGGCAAATCGGCGGCAGTTGGGGCGACGTCGACGATCACGCGGCTCGGGGCGTGCTCGATGCGTCGCTCGAGGCCGGCGTGACGATGTACGACACCGCCGATGTCTACGGCGACGGGCGCAGTGAGCAGCGCCTCGGCGCGTGGCGCACCGAGCGGGGTTTGGGCGACCAGATATTCGTCGCCACCAAGATGGGCCGCCGCGGTGACAACCTGGCGGCGGACTACTCGCTCGCGAACTTCCGCACCTGGACCGACGACTCCCGTCGCAATCTTGGGATGGACACCCTCGACCTCGTGCAACTGCACTGCCCGCCGAGCGCGGTCTACTCCTCGGACGAAACCTTCGACGCACTCGACACTCTCGTTGAGGAGCAGGTCATTGCTGCCTACGGCGTGAGCGTCGAAGAGGTCGGGCAGGCGCTGACGGCAATCGCGCGACCGGGAGTCGCGACTGTGCAGATCATCCTGAACGCGTTCCGGCTGCGACCACTCGACGACGTGCTGCCTGCCGCGCTGGCAGCCGGGGTCGGAATCATCGCGCGCATCCCGCTCGCCAGCGGTCTGCTGAGCGGCCGGTACGACCACGACACGACTTTCCCCGACGATGACCACCGCACCTTCAACCGCGACGGGGCGTCGTTCGACGTCGGCGAGACGTTCTCGGGAGTCGACTTCGATGAAGGAGTCGAGGCAGCGCGGGAGTTCTCGGCGCTCGCGCACGCACATGGGCTGGGTCCGGCGACTGCCGCGATCGCCTGGCTCGCGCAACTTCCCGGCGTCAGCACGGTCATTCCGGGAGCCCGCAACGCCGCCCAGGCCGAGGCCAACGCGGGTGCTGGCGCGGTCGACCCGCTCGGTGCCGACTTCACGGCCGCAGTGCAGGAGTTGTACGACCGCCGATTCAAGGCCGCAGTCGGCGACCGCTGGTAGCTGTCAGGGCGTGCGTGGCGTCGCGACGAGCAGCGCACCCGTGACGAGGAACCCGACTGCGACGATCGCCGCCAGCGGCACGGCGATCGCCGAGAACAGCAGGAGCCACTGGAGGGTAACGGCGACTGTTGTTGCGAGGAATGCGGTCGCAGCGCGGCGAGCGACAAGACGTGCGGTGAGAAGCAGAACCGCGCCGGCGATCCCTCCGACGACGGCAAGAATCCAGGCGAGGGTATTCAGCCCGAGCGGCAGCCGCGCCACCGTCTGAACGGCGAGAAGAACCCAGCCGACTGCCCCGATCAGAAGGACCGCTCGCGCGGCCAGGTTCGAGACCGACCCGGTGGCGAGGATCGCGAAGCCAATCCCGATCGCGAGGTACGCAAGAACCGTCGGCCAGGAGAAGAAGACATGCACCGATGCGCTTTCCACCACCAACATCACAACCAGAAGCACGCCAGCCACGAGGAACGCGGCGCCGGCAGCGGCGGTGTGGAAGCGGGAGATAGAAACGACGGCCATGGGATGCGATCTCACTCGGTTGGATAGCTGAACGGGTGGCCCCCACCCTATTGCGGTCCCTAGGCTGCTGGCATGGCCGACATCCGCAGCATTGTGTTCCGCCGCCATCTCCGGAGCACGCCGACCGCTTTCATCGTTCATGCGAAGCGGGGCAAAGTGCGACACCGCGGCGCTGGCATCTCGTTCTACTTCCGCGCGCTCAACGCGGCGATCAGCGAGGTCCCGATTGCGGAGGCCGAACTGGCGATGCTGTTCGGCGCGCGCACCAAGGACTTCCAAGAGGTCTCGGTGCAGGCCACGGTGACGTATCGGTTCTCTGACCCCGAGGTTGCTGCGACGCGCATCGACTTCTCGATCGACCCCTACCACGGTCGATGGATTGGCAAGCCGCTTGAGCAGGTCGGCACCCGCATCACCGAACTGGCTCAGCAGTACGCGGTCGAGTACATCTCGACGGTGCCGCTGATCGAGGTGCTCGGCGCCGGTATCCCGAAGGTGCGCGCGGTCACCTCCGAGGGTCTGGTCGGCGACAAACGGCTGGCCGAGACCTCGGTCGTCGTGATCGCCGTGCGGATCGTCTCGATCAGGCCGCAGGCCGACGTCGAGAAGGCACTCGAAACTCCGGTGCGCGAGAAGGTGCAGCAGCAGGCGGATGCCGCCAGTTACGAGCGGCGAGCACTCGCGGTCGAGCAGGAGCGCACCATCTCGGAGAACGAGTTGCAGAGCAAGATCGAACTCGCGACTCGTGAGCAACTGCTCGTGCAACAAGAGGGTGCCAACGCTCAGCGCCGCGCGACCGAGGAAGCGGCGAGCGCACTCATCGCGAGCAAGGCGGGAGCTGAGCGGCTCGGGCTCGAGTCCACGTCACGAGCCGACAGCGTGCGGGTCGTCGGCAAGGCGGAAGCCGAGACCGAGAAGGCGAAGCTCGCGGCGTACGCCGGGGTCGACCCCAGCATCCTCACCGCGATGGCGTTCCGGGAAGTGGCGGGCAACCTGCCGGCGATCGGAACGCTCAACCTCACGCCGGACGTGTTGACGCAGGCGCTCACAAGACTCGGCACCGTGCGACCGCCGAAGGCCTGAACCGGTGGCACTGCCCACCCGGGTCGTTCTCGTCTACCGCAGGTCGGAGTACGAGGAGTTGCTCGACCGGCACGCGACGTTCGGTCAGGCCGAGTTTTTCTTGCGCTCGCGAGGGCGCAACATCGACGACGTTCTGGCCCGCCACGAGGCGATCGAGAACGCGATGCACCTGGTGTCGACCAGCCTTCCGGATGACGTCCGCCAGGCGCGCGTGGAACGTTCCGACCTCGACCGCTACCTCTTCGCCCCTGAAGACGTCGTCGTCGCTGTCGGTCAGGACGGACTGGTGGCGAACGTCGCTAAGTACCTCGCGGGCCAGCCCGTGATCGGTGTTGACCCGGAGCCGGGACGCAACGCCGGCATCCTGGTTCCGCACTCGCCCGACCACGCGGCGGCGGTCGTCGCTAACGTGCGCCGTGGAACGGCTGCGTTCGAGGAGCGCGCGATGGTGCAGGCGACCCTCGACGACGGTCAGACGCTGCTTGCCCTCAACGACCTCTACCTCGGCGATCCCGGCCATCAGTCGTCGCGCTACACACTCGCGGTGCCGCAGCAGGATCCCGAGCGGCAGTCGTCGTCAGGCATCATCGTCGGCACCGGGACCGGGGCGACCGGGTGGTCGTCGTCGATCGCCAACGACCGCGGACTCGTCGACCTGCTGCCGCCTGCCGAGTCGACCCAGCTCGCCTGGTTCGTGCGCGAAGCCTGGCCCTCCCCAGCGACCGGCCGTCGCCTGGGGTTTGGGTTGCTCGACGCAGGCCAGACCCTCGACCTCACCGCCGAGTCGGAACTGCTGGTCGCGTTCGGCGACGGTATCGAGCGCGACCGCCTCTCGATCGCGTGGGGTCAGCGGCTCTCGGTTTCCCGCAGCGAGCATCGCTTGACCCTGGTGACCGGCGCCGTTTGAAAGTCGCGGTTGCCGCGGCTACACGAAGCGCGCGGCGCTCTGGACTCGGGTGCGAACCTCGAACAGATCGGTGCCCCCGAAGGCGACACCGGGCTCGCGCGCCCGGATGAGGTTCGCGAGGCGAGGGCGCTGCACGAGAAGCGTGGGCACGCCACGGATTGTCCCAACCGTCGCGACACCCTCGGGGCTCGTGTCGTCGGGGATGATGACCGCCAACGCCGAGAACCTGACTTTCGCCTGCCGTTCAAAGTCACGCGCCCTCGCCGCGAGCTGGTGCATCGGCCGTTCGTCCGGGTGGATGTCGAGGCCGACGACGTCTCCGCCTCGCGCAGCCACGCTGGCACCCCAGTCTTCGCTCTGCAGCGCCCAGAGACCAGTCGGCCCGAGGACGATGTGATCGATCTTGCCCGCGGCACCCTGCGGTCCGGTTCGCACGCTATTCCAGACCGTGAAGCCAATCCCGAGGCCGGCGAGCACGACCCCAGTGTCCTCCTCAGCAATCGCGGAGGCGAGGGGGTAGCGAATCTCGCGGGGCGTCGAACGAACGAGCTTCGGGTCGTAGGGGTCCGGGATGTCGACGTCGATTCCGACCCATTCGTGCAGCAGTTCGAGGTACTGCTCTCGATACGACCTCCCGGGATACCCGTGCATCTGCGACCGAAGACGCGACGAGCCAGATCGCGGGGACGAAGCTGGCGGAGCCCAAGATCGTGCGGATGAGTTAGCGCGACTCCCCCGCCGCGCCACGCCCGAGTCGTAGGCGACCCGACCTTCGGGCGTGCCCAGTTGCTCCCAAGCGCGTTGAATGCGATCGAAGCGGGCCGCCTCCCCGCCGGTGTCGGGATGAGTTTCCCGAAGCTTGCGCCGATAGGTGCGTCTCAGCTCGGAATCGCTCGCCTGCTCCGAGACTCCGAGCACTGCGTACGGGCTCTCGGCGAGCGGGCTATCGGACATCCCACCATTCTCCCGGAGGCCGAGAGCCTTCCGATCGACGGAGCACTCGGGGCGCTACGTACGCTGGTCGGGCGGCACGTACAGGTATTCGGCGGTGATCTCCCGACCGGTCGGGGTGTCCACAATTCGGGTGCGTTCGTCGTCGCGCACAACCTGAAGATCACTACCAACCGGCATATCCCAAATTCCGATCAACTCGGGCACGATCGCGCACACCTCGTTGAAATCGGTGATCCGCCAATTCGCGGAGTTGTTCATGTACTCGCTCGTGTCAATCGCACTCATGATCCGCCACCCGTTATCAACCGGCGACTGGGAAACCTCACGCACCATCCAGCGCACCGCCCCACGACCCTCATACGCGTTCAACGTAATCAGACACGCCCCCGCCTGCGGAATGAACTCCGGATACGTCACAAACCCTCCCCCTCCTCAGCCAACAAACCCAACTGACCCGACTCCACCAAGTACGCATGCAACCGATCGGCCATCGGTTTCACGTTGTAACGCTTCGCCAACGTCTTACCGTTCGCCAACGGCAACACGATCGACATGTCCGGCTCGGAATGCGCGACCACCACATCCCACATCGCATACAAATACTCCAACGAGATCACGGCATGATCGATCATCTCCAACAGTGGGGGGCCGAACCGGGGCGACCGGATGTTGATATCCGCACCGCCATCAATCAAGCGGGCCACCAACTCGCCCTCCCGTGGAATATCCCGCTCATGTGCTCGGGACCACAACACGTGCAACACATTGACCCGGTCGTTGCGGTCGGTAGTGACGATGCTCGGATCAGCACCGTCGTCGAGCAACCGGTTCGCGATGTCGATTCGCGCCTGAGGATCCGGATTCGCCACCGCACCAAACAAGACGGTCGCCCCGCCCACATACGTCTTAAACGGAATCATCGTCGGATCGTAGGCTGCCAAGAACTCCTCAAGCGTCGCTCTACTCGCCAGCAACTTCGGATCAGTCACCAGCTTTCCCTACGCAAACTCTCCACGCGCCCTCACTCATCGATATGCGATCGATTTCTAAGAGGGTCCTCCGGCCGGTAGTTGCCGGTCTTACGGTATTCGTCAAGGAAATCCTGTCTCTTGATCTGGTGACTCAAGTACTGCTCCCTCAACGTCGAGTACTTAGCCTCGCCGGTGTGGCCCATGTCCCAGATTCCTGTCCGAGCTTCGCCAGACCGCCACTCGATGAGCTTCCATTCATTGTGAATATCTTTCACCCACAACTGATCCGGGCGTGGCACATGTGACGGAAGGTCGTCGCCGGTACCGAGTTCGATCTCCCGGATCTGGTTTTCCCGTGCCGCCCTCCAGACCCTTTCGACCTGTTCGGGGGCATAGTCGGGACGGTGGTTCGCATACGGCAGCCGATCACCGTTCGCGTCATACCCGTACGAGTTCGGCTCACCATGCTCAGCCAAGTGACCAGTCGGATACGTCCCCTCGGGAACGTCACCACCTGACGAGGGCACATCGCCATCCGGATGCTCAGCCGGGACCTCATCCACCGGGTCTCCATGTGGCGGCACGTCATCCGCAGGATGCGAAGGCGGCGGGTCGTCTACAGGATGCGCGGGCGAGGCGTCGGGGGCTTCGTGCGCAGGGTGCGAGGGCGGAGGCGATTCGTCACCTCGCCGCGCCAGGTCATCCGCGCCCGAGCCGAGGTCGTCAACGGGGCGCGTGCCCCGCAAATCCGCGAGGTCGTGTGCGGAGTGTGCGCCCACCCCGGCGACATCGTCGACAACGACTCCGAGATCCTCACCGTGGCGAACCACAACGGCCACGCCATCCACCAGACGCGTCCCGCCACGAACCGCAGCTTCCGCCGCATCATCCGCCAACCGGGCGCCGTCGCCTACAGCCTCCAGTCCGTGCGCGATCGCGCCCCCACCTTTGACGGGAATGAACATCGAAAGGATATTGAAGCCCACGTGACCGGCTTGGCCACCCGGATCGTCAACCCAGCCTTGGAATCCGTTGTAGCCGTCCCAGGTTTCGGCATCCCACCACTTGTCGGGCACCTCGTAACCGACCAGACCGGTCACCAGGTTGGCCGTGGCCGTCGAGGAATCGCGCATCCACTGTTGAGTGCCGTCAACGAAGCCGGCGTCCCATCCCCAGGCACGTAGCTGCGGTGCGATGACCTCGCTATAGATGGGCGCGCCCTCCAAGAGGACCAATCCCGTCACGAGGTGACCGATGCCGAGCCAGGCAGCCCCGAAAGTCTCGTTTTCCTGCGCCGAGCCCGGCAAGAGGTAGCCGTCTTCACGCTGGCCCGTGAAGACCCCAGCCAGCATCTGGAACTGTGGCGGCGGCCACGACCGGAAGTCGTAACCGAAAACCAGGGCACCCAAGCTCGACCCCAAGTCGCCGAGCCCACCAAGCAATCCACCGAAAAGGTGGGGAACGAAGACCGCGCCCTTCTCCGCGCATGATTCTTGGCGATCTCCGCTCGCACCCCAGGGTGCGTCGACCTGATCGGGAACCTTGGTAGCGGCCACAACGACATCGGCCGACCACAGATTTCCCGCCGCACGAATGTCTGCCGCGCAACGATCGGCGGCCTCACGGAGCCTCTCGCCGATCAGGTAGGCGCGACCGATGAGGCTATTGTTCGCGCGATTCATCGCCGGGTCTTCGTACCAGTGCTCGATGTAGGTCTGCCCGAAACCGAAGCCGACCCAGAAGTCTTCGGGGTTGCCCACTCGCGGGGTGAACGCGTGGGCCGTTCGCACGAACAGGCGCGCCTCTTCGGCGAGATACTCGGCGTCGCGAACGATCCCGCGGGCGGTGTTCGCGTAGTCGTCGAACGCCCGTGCCACGCGTCGGAGCGCAGTACCAAGGCGTTCGGACGCCGAATCGACCGGCCCCATAGCGGAGTAGAGCGCGGTCGCGCCGTCGGCCGAGTACACGGCACTCAGGCCGCCCCAGGCCTGAACGACCGCTGTCCCGCCATCGCCAATCGCTTTGGCCTTCAGGAAGAGTGCGTCACTGGCCGAGGCGACGTTGTCGGGGATAACCGACCGCCCCGGGATCTGGTCGGGATCGATGAGGCGTTGCTGCATCAGATTGCCCCGTGCGGAGGGGCGGTGCCAGCGTGAAAAGCCTGGGACTGGATGATGGCCGCCATGTCGGCGTCGCCGCGAACCAAGGCGTTGGTCGCGTCACGTGCCGCTGTGACGGCGCCCGGTACCCGAGTCTGAATCGTCCGCAGTTCGTCGTCGGCAGTTCCGAGAAAAGCGATGACGGCGTCGTTGACCGCGCTCGACTGCGTGCCGTTGATCGCCAACACCAGATCGTCGTTGAGTCCGTCAAGCGCGTTGAACATCGGGATGGCGGCGTCGATCACCGCATTGGTGACACCCCACACGCCATCCGGTTGCACGCTCCAGTTCGCCATATCGCACTCCCCTCATTTCAGATGATAGGTTCTCGACATTGTTGACGGCGCATCACATTCCCCACCGGCTGCGGAAGACCATCCGATGGCCGACAGCGTCGCCGACGGCATCGTGCGTTCTGAGACCCGATCTCCCCTCGTCATGCTCTCGCCGTCTCGCGCTGACCTCATGGTGCGGGCAGCGCAGGCTGGCCTCCAGGTAGCCTTCGTCAGCGACGAACGTAGCCGCCTCACAGAGCCGTTCCGCGCAACCCTCGCCGGGGGTGGTGGGCGGTGGATCGTCCGAGGCCCGAGTGGTCTCCGCGACGGTCTGACCGGGCGCGCACTCGCACCCCTGGTTGCCGCCTTCGACGATCCCGTGGGTCGCACCACGGGTTCTCTCGACACTGTGCGCCTCGACCGGCCGTTGCAGACGCAGCTCGTCGTGTCGATGTCGCTGCGACACCGGGCCGACGAAGCAGCGAGGGTGGGCGGCGCGGTCGAGGCTTTCGCGGCGCTGTCCGGAGCGCCCCCTGCGGGGTGGGCACCTCATGAACCCGTCGACCGGCCATGGGATCCGGCAACCCTCACCGCATTCGCGCGGGACCGGATGCCGAATGACTCTCGTCTGGTGGTCGCCGGATCGCCCGAACACCCGGTATCGGGAACGATCACCGTGAGCCGCACCCGGCACGGGGTTGAGGAGATCGACGAACTGCTCGTCGGCGTCGGCCGACCCGGCACCGCTGCTGCCGACGCCGCAGTCGCGGCCGTTCCCGACGTGCTCGCAACGCTCTCGGATTCGGGCCCAGTGCTTCCGTTGTTCGCGTTCGTCGGGATGCGTGCCGGTTCGCCCGACCTCTCGACCGTCCCCTTCCTCGCGCCTGGGGTGCAACCACTCGCTCTCCTGTTTGGCGCGACGACGGTTCGCGACCTGAAACTCGATCCCAATTCGCTCGGGGGACCTTTCGTGGTGCGCGTCGTCGGGCGACCCCGCACTCCGTCGGTCGTCATCGAGTTTCCGGGCGCCATCTCGCACGGCTGGAACTCACTGCTCGCGCTCGTCGACGAGCTCGGGCGTGACCGGGTGCGTGACCTGATCGGCCTGGACTTCGCCGAACCGCGGTGGCAGCAACTGAGGGAGTTCTGATGCCTCGAGAACTTGTGGTGCTGTCGCCGGTGCCGACATCAATGGCGGCGCTCGTGCAAGCCCTCACCGCAGCCCACCCCGGGCTTGCCGTCGAGCTGTCAGACGACCGGATGCTGGCGAGCGTGCTCGATGACGGCGTGCGACTCGTGACCCTGGTGCACCCCCGAGAGTTGCACGTGCCCACTGAGGTCGGTCGGCTTCTTCCCCCGCTCCCCGAAGGCTCGCCCGAAACGCTGTGGTGGACCGAAGCCCTGGTGCCGTGGGGAGATGCCGAAGAGCGCGGCGTCGCCGTCTCAGGCGCCCTCGCGGCGGCGCTCGGCGGCGTGCTCTACGACCCGCTCGGCGGCCGCGGCACCACAACTCTGGGCGACTAGAGCTTCTCGATCGGCGCGATCTTGATCAGCAGCCGCTTCTTA